>JARXKQ010000021.1 GCA_030271555.1 Chloroflexota bacterium
CTCGTAGTACTCCTGCGAGATGGCGAACGCCGGCACGGCTGAGAGGACCGCCTCCATGGCCGCCGCGACGGTGCCCGAATAGGTGATGTCATCGCCCAGGTTGGCGCCGTAGTTGATGCCCGACGCGACGAGATCGAAGCCCATGTCGAAGTAGCCCAGCAGGGCAAGGCTGACCGCATCGGTGGGTGAGCCGTCGGCCGACCCGGCGTGCGAGCCGTCCGCCAGCGTCCGTTCGCGCACCCGCAGCGGACGCATGAACGTCTTGGTGTGGCCGACCGCCGACTGGTTGGTATCGGGCGCGAGCACGTACACATCGCCCAGCGGCTCGAGCGCTGTCTTGAGCGCCAGCAGGCCGAGCGAGTCGATGCCGTCGTCGTTGGTGACCAGGATGCGCGGCCGCGTATCCCATTCGGCAAGCGGTCGCGCCTTCCGGGGACGCGCGCTGACCGCATTGGTGCGCCGTTTGCGAGCGGCAACAGGCTCTCCCCGCTCGCGATCGACGTCACGTCGCTCGACCCGTTCGGCCTCGCGCCCGATATCGGAATCGCCGCCGGAATCGCCGCCTAAACCACCGCCAGGATGGGGCGCACCGCCGTCCGACCCGGCGTCGGGATCGCGTGGCCTCACTGCGCGGGCTCGGCCGACCTCCGGGTGCGTTTCCGCGTTTTTGGCTCGGCGGCTGCTTCGGCGACTGGCGGCACAACCGAATCTGGCGCCAACTCGATGCCTGCTCCGGTGGCCGGGGCGGGTGCCTTGGGCACTCTGACCACGCGCCCCTCGCGCTCGCCCACAAGCTGGGCGGCGCGCGTGGTCACGTCGCGCGGCACGTTGGCGTTGCGCGCCAGGTAGTGCTGCACGAACGCGGCGATGATCGCGGCGAACGGCAGGGCGAATATCGCGCCCGCGATGCCGGCGATCTTGATGCCGACCAGGACGGCCACGAGAACGACGACCGGGTGGATGCCCACCGCCTTGCTCATGACCCGCGGCGTCACCACGTTGCCCACCAGGAACCAGCCGATGCCCACGACGACCAGCGTGGGTATGACCGCGTCCGGCTTGGTGAGCAGCGCAATGACGATCGGCGGTGCCCACGATAGGAGCGGCCCGAAGAACGGGATCAGCTGCAGCACGCCCGCGAGCGACGCGGACACGGGCAGGAACTGCAGGCCGAACATCAGGTGGGCGACGGCGACGACACCGGCGAACACCAGGCCCTGGATCGCCTGGCCTCGAATGAAACCGCCGAACGACGTCGAGACGCTCGTCTCGAAGAGGCGCGCCGTCTCGCTGTAGCGCGGCGGCACGAGCCGGTTCAGATACGCCAGCATGCGCTCCTGGTCGAGCACGATGAATAGCGACAGGAAGATGACCAGCAACAAGTTGCCCACGATGCCCAGGCTGAAGATCGCCAGGTCGGTCAGCGGCCCGACCAGCTTGTCGCCCAAGTTCCCCAGGTTGCCCAGCAGATCCTGCGCCGCGGTCACCAGGTTGACCTGGAAGCCCAGCCCCGCCAGGCCGTTCTGAAGCCCGGCCAGCGTCTCAGGCAGGCGGGCCTGGAGGTTGGGTAGGTTTGCCACGAAGTCGGTGATCGACCCGGCCAGGCTGCCGGCGACGATCAGGGTGATCGCCGACAGGCCCAGGAACAGCAGCACGTAGACCGCGGCCACGACCGCGACACGCGGCAGCTTGGGAAACGCGCGCAGGATCAATCCCACGAGCGGCGACAGCATGAATGCCAGCAGCCATGCCAGCAGCAGGATCAGCAGGATGTCGTTGAAGAAGCTGACGATGACGCTGATCTGCGCGAGCAGGACCAGCGCAAGCACGAGCGTGCCGAGCACCAGCGCGGCATGCAGCCAGCGACGTTCCGACTCGGGCAGCTGCAGTTCCATCGGCTTGTGAGTCTAGCCCCGCCAAATCGCCACCTGAGGGCGCGTCGGCGACAATCAGCGCGTCATGCGTGTCTTTTCCGGCATTCGCGCTTCGGGCGACAAGACGCTCGGCAACTACAGCGGCGGTTTTCGGCAATACGTCTCGACCCAGGAAGAGGCCGCGCGCGCTTCCGGCGAGGCGTTCTTCTGCGTCGTCGACCTGCACTCGATCACCACTCCGTTCGAGCCGGACGCCCTGCGCGAATCGACGCTGTCGGTGGCAGCGTGGCTGTTCGCGACCGGGCTCGATCCGGAACGCTCGACGGTGTTCGCGCAGAGCCACGTGACAGCCCACGCCGAGGCCGCGTGGCTGCTCAGCGCTGTCACTTCGTTTGGCGAGCTGCGCCGCATGACCCAGTTCAAGGAGAAGTCGGAAGGCCAGGACTTCGTCAGCGCGGGGCTATTCACGTATCCCGTGCTGATGGCCGGCGACATCCTGCTGTACCAGGCGGACACGGTGCCCATCGGCGATGACCAGCGCCAGCACCTGGAGCTGGCGCGCAACGTGGCCGAGCGCTTCAACCAGCGCTTTGGCGAGACGTTCACCGTGCCGCGCGGTGTCTACCCGGTCGCGGGCGCGCGCGTGAAGAATCTGCAGGAACCCGATCGGCTGATGTCGACGACGCGCGGCGCGCCGGCCGGCGACGTGCGCCTCGTTGATGCGCCCGACGACATCCGCCGCAAGTTCAAGACGGCCGTGACCGATTCGGGCCGCGAGGTCGTGCATGACCTCAAGAGCAAGGCGGGCATATCCAACCTGATCGAGATCCTGTCCGTCACGACCGGTGATTCGATCAAGCAGATCGAGGCGCGCTACGAAGGCCAGGGCTACGGCCAGTTCAAGCTCGATCTTGGCGAGGCCGTCGTGCAGATGCTTGCGCCATTCCAGGCGCGCTATCGCGAGCTGCGCGCGGACGACGTCGAGCTGCGCCGGATGCTCGCGCGGGGCGCGGAAAAGGCTGCGGCCGCCGCCGCGCCAACCCTTGCCCGTGTGTACGAGCGGATGGGCTTCGTCCGCTAACTCCAATGCGAATGAGCGACGTCCTGCGCCAGCTCCGCGCGCAGCGCACGACCGACGATGCGCGGCCGCGGCTGATGGAGCGCTACGCGGCCTTTCTGCCGTTGACGCCGGCGACGCCCAACCTGTCGCTGGGCGAAGGCTTTACGCCGCTCATCCACGCGCGCAACCTGGGCCGGCTGCTGGGTCTGCCGCTGCTCTATCTCAAGGTGGAGGGCGTGAATCCCACGGGCTCATTCAAGGATCGCGGCATGGTCCTGGCAGTGGCCAAAGCGCTCGAAGATGGCGCGCGGGCGATCATCTGTGCCTCGACCGGCAACACTGCCGCCAGCGCCGCGGCCTACGGCGCGGCCACAGGGCTCGAGGTCATCGTGGTCATCCCCCAGGGCCAGATCGCGACCGGCAAGCTGCTCCAGGCGCAGATGGCCGGCGCCAGGGTCGTGGGAGTCGACGGCAACTTCGATGCGGCGCTCCAGGCGGTGCGCTACCTGGTCGACGATGCGCGCGATTCAGAGCGACGTGTAGCGCTGGTCAACTCGGTCAACCCGCATCGGCTGGCCGGCCAGAAGACGGCGGCTTTTGAAGTCTGCGAGGACCTGGGCGGGGCGCCCGACTACCTGGCTATCCCCGTGGGCAACGCCGGCAACATCTCTGCCTACTGGCAGGGCTTCACCGACTATCGCGACGCGGGCATGGTCGAGACACGGCCGGTCATGCTGGGTTTTCAGGCAGCCGGCGCCGCGCCACTCGTGCTGGGCGCACCGGTGGGCGATCCCCATACCGTCGCGACGGCGATCCGCATCGGCAATCCCGCGTCGGCCGACAAAGCAATCCGCGCGCGCGACGAATCGGGCGGCGCGATCGAGGCCGTCACCGATGACGAGATCCTGGCCGCGTACCGTGACCTGGCGCGGCTCGAAGGCATCTTCTGTGAGCCCGCATCTGCCGCGTCATTGGCAGGCATTCGCAAGCTTGCTGCCGATTCGCGGATCGATCCGGGTGCGACCATCGTGTGCGTGCTGACCGGTCACGGCCTGAAGGATCCCGACACCGCCATGCGCAACGTCGCGCCCACGCTGACTGCCGCCGCGGACGCCGGCGCGATCCGGGACGTGCTCGATTGGTAGGGCGCCTGTGAACCTGCAGCGCGGCCAAGTTACCGTTGAGGCGCCGGCGTCGTCGGCCAACCTGGGGCCCGGCTTCGACGCGCTCGCCCTGGCGCTCGACCTGCACCTGCAAGTAACGGTGACCCCGCTCGACTCCGGCAGCGAGCAGCTCGTCGTGGAGGGCGAGGGCGCGGATGAGATCGGCATGGACGCGGGCAATCGCTTCCTGATCGGACTGGAGCGCGGCCTGCAGGCCGCGGGCCTGGAGCCGCCGGTGATGCGGATCGAAATGCGCAACGAGATTCCGCTGGCACGCGGCCTGGGCTCGTCCGCTGCTGCCGTCGTCGCCGGGCTGCGCGCGGCCGAGGCGATGGCCGGGACCGAGCTGGGGCTGGATCGGCTCCTGGCCATCGCGACCGAGGTCGACGGCCACCCGGACAATGTCGCCGCAGCGCTGCTGGGCGGCTTCGTGATCGTTGCCCGGGACGACGCCCGAATCCCGCGCGCGGCGCACTTCGAGCCCCCTGATGATCTTGTGGCCGCGCTCTTCATCCCGGCGCTGGCCCTGCGGACGGCGGAGATGCGCGCGGCGCTGCCCGCCCAGGTCGCGCACGCCGACGCGGCGCACAACATCGGCCGCGCGGCATTGGTCGTGGCCGCCCTCACGGCCAATCGCCCCGAACTCCTCGCTGCCATGGCCGACGATCGCTTGCATGAGCCCTACCGCGCCGAACACTTCGCGGCACTGCCGGACCTGGTCGCCGCGGCGATGCGGGCAGGTGCGCTGGGCGCGTCGCTGTCAGGCGCCGGGTCGAGTGTTATCGCGCTGTGCAGTGACGCTGCCGCTGCCGCACGGGTCGCCGCGGCGCTGGAGACCGCTGCCGCGAGCGCCGGCGTCGAAGGTCGCGCGTCGGTCGTTCGGCCCACCGCCGCCGGCGCGCGCCTGGTGAGCGCCACGAGCTGATGGCTTTCCCGGCGCGGCTCGAGCAATTCCGCGCCATCGACTCCACGCAGCGCGTGGTGCGCGAGTGGCTCGAGGCCGGCGAGCCGGAGGTTTGCGTCGCTGTCGCCGATCACCAGAGCGCCGGTCGCGGCCGCCTGGGTCGCGAGTGGATGGCGGCGCCGGGATCGGCGTTGCTCCTGTCCGCCGGCTTCCGGCCCAATGGCCTGTTGCCGCGCCACGGCTGGCGCCTGGCGGCGATCGTTGCCCTGGCGATGCGCGACGCGGCCGAGGAAGTGGCCGGCCTGGCCGACGGCACCATCTGGCTCAAATGGCCCAATGACCTGGTGGCGCTCGTCGAGCACCGTGGCGTCGTCAAGGTGGCGGGCGTGCTGGGCGAATCAGTCAGCAGTCCCAGGTGGGTTCAGTCGGCCGTGATCGGTATCGGCGTCAATGGCAATTGGAAGTCGGCCGACTTTCCCTGGTTGCTGGCCTCAGCCATGACCAGCCTGCGCCAGCTATCGGGCAACCGGCCGATCGATCACGCTGCCCTGCTGGACGCCTTCCTGGCCCGCCTCGAGCCGCGCTATGAGGCGCTGAGCGCCGGGATCTTTGATGCCGCGGGGTGGAGCGTCACCCAGATCACGACCGGCCGCCAGGTGGTCGTCGACTTGGCCGGCGAATCGTTGCTCGGCACGGGTGCCGGCGTCGATCCGGAAACCGGCGCTTTGCTGCTCGATGTTGCCGGCGGCGGGCGGCGCGTGATTGACAGCGGCGAGGTCACGCGCTGCCGGGTGAGCTAGGCGGGCAGCGCGGCCTTTCCGCGAGTGATCCAGTCATATGAATCACCGGCGAGCTCGCGCAGCCGCTCTTCGAAGTGGGCGATCTCCGCTGGCGTCAGGAGGCTCGCCCAGTCGCGCGTCCCGCCCGAGCGGAAGAAGTCGCCGGGCGACTTCCAGATGTCCAGGTGCGCGTCTGGCGCGGCGTTCAAGGCGCGCGACCGCATTGACTTGAGGGTCGCGGCGTCCACGTACGCCGGCCACGTTGCTTCGTCGATGGCGACACCCAAAGCACCGGCCACGCGGCGCATCTCGGTGTCGAGGTCGTTCCACATGTCCTGGTAGTGGAACAGGTGAACGTTGGGCTCCGAGCGCGCCGCCCAATAGGTGCCAACCTGCTCGCAGTAATCGGCCAATCCGTTCGGACCGCTGCCCGTGGGTCCTCGACTGTTGTCGATGAACCAGCGCAGGAAAGGTGCGGCCTCCTCCGGGGCGTCCTCGTGATCGGGTGGCGGCTCGTACTCGCCCGCGACGGCCTCACGTAGCGCGGCGGTGTTGTCCTGTTTCATGTTGAGGCCGTGGTCGCGATCCGATAGCGCTACGTCGAGCGGATGGCGGATGACCGCGATGAAGGTGTTCTTGGGATTGAACGGCAAGCCGTCGAGCGGCGTATGGGTCTTCACAAAGCGTCGCGTCGTCTGGGCGTCGAGCAGCCCAAAGATCTCTTCCTCATGGCGGATCTGCATGTCAATCCAGGGCGAGATCGTGCCGATTGGCGGCAGATCCGTGGTCTGCCGAAGGAGCATGCCGACGATGGTCTGCATCCACGTGGTGCCGCTCTTGGAAGGGGTGGTGATGATCACATCGTCGCCGCGCAGCCTGAAGCGCTGCCAGCGGTCGCTGTCGGCAATGAAGCCGTGGTAATGGCGCATTCGCTGGATGGTACAAGCGTCCGTCCGGACCCCGGCCAGGGCCGGGTGCCGGGCGGTAAGCGCGTAGCAGCGGCCCGCAGGCCAGCTGCGAAGCTAAAACCAATGGGTCCGCGCACGGCCACGGCCCTCTTCGGTCAGGGTCGGATACTTAGGTGTAACGGCTAGACTTCCGCGGTGTTAAGGAGAGGGAAGGACCGCGTGGCGGCCCTGGTCAATCTCGATGCCGACCGCTCCGCCGTTGAAGCGGCTCGACGCGACCCGCGCGCCTTCGAGGCGCTGTATCGGAAGTACGTCGCCCAGGTGTACAACTTCGCGCTCTATGAGCTGCGTGACCCGCACGCGGCAGAGGACCTCACCGCGCAGGTCTTTCTGCGCGCGCTGAGCGGGTTGCGCCACTTCCGCGAGCAGACAACGGGCCCCGACTCGTCTTTTCGGGTGTGGTTGTTCCAGATTGCGCGCAACACCCTGTCGAACGAGCGTCGGCGCAACCGCCGCCATCCTGAGACGCCACTTGATGCCGCGCTCGAACTGCCCGGCACACACGATGTTTCAGGCACTGCCGCTGAGCGTGACGAGCTGCGCGCCGCGTTGGCGGCCATCGACCGCCTGCCGGCCGACCGCCGCCGCGCGCTCGTGCTGCGCTTCGTGAACGAGCTCGACGCACGCGAGATCGGCCTGGTGCTGGGCCGCTCGGAGGGGGCGACCCGGGTGCTGATTCACCGGTCCCTGCAGGCCGTGGCACGGTCGATGGGGCGCAGTCGCGACGCTAAAGAGGACGAGCTACCCGCGGAGCGCAGGCGCGCGGCCAATTGATGTTCCGCGACTCCGAAGACGGGGCGATCCAGAGCGACGCCTACATCGACGCATTGCTGAGCGGCCACGCGCGGCTGCCGATGCAGCTGCCTGTCGCCGCTAACGCGCCCGCGCCCAGCGTGCGCCGCGCCATCCGCACGCTCGAAGACGGTATGCCGCGCTTCCACCCCTCGTTCCTGTTCGAGGAGCGGCTCGCTGACCAGCTGCGCGCGCTGGCTGAGCAGCACGTCGATGGCAGCCCCGTCGCGAGCCCGATCGTGATCGAGCGGCGCGTCTTCATCGGCGGGGCAATCGCATCGGGCGTCTCGCTCGCCGGCGCCGCGATGTGGGCGTGGCGCCACCGCCCGCGATCGACCGCAGCGGCTGGTCAGGACTAGCCATGCCCAGCTTCAAGCTGCCTTTTGGCCGCGCCCGCCAGGAGTACCCGCCCAACCTGTGGACCAAGTGTCCCGACTGCGCCGAGATGCTCTACAACAAGCAGCTCGACAAGAACCAGCGCGTGTGCACGCGCTGTGGCCACCACTTCCGCCTGCGCGCCGATCAGCGCATCGCGCAGCTCCTGGACCGCGACTCGTTCCGCGAGCAGGATGCCAACCTCGAATCGGTCGACATGCTGGGCTTCGTCGACCAGAAGCCCTATTCCGAACGACTGGCGGCCGCTCACGCCGCCACCGGGTCGCGCGACGCGGCGGTGTGGGGACCGGGCACGATTGCCGGCACGCGGGTCGTGGTGTGCGTCATGGACTTCGCCTTCATGGGCGGGTCGATGGGCACGGTCGTTGGCGAGAAGGTGACGCGCGCCGCTGAGCACGCCCTCGATGAGCGCCTGCCGCTGATCATCGTCGCGTCGTCGGGTGGCGCGCGGATGCAGGAAGGCACGCTGTCGCTGATGCAGCTCGCCAAGACCTGCGCGGCGCTCGGCCGCTTGGGCGACGGCGGCGTGCCCTTCATCAGCGTCCTCACTGACCCAACGACCGGCGGTGTGTTTGCATCGTTTGCGGCTCTGGGCGACGTGAACATCGCCGAACCCAAGGCGCTCATCGGGTTTGCCGGCGCACGCGTTGCCGCGGGCACCATCGCCGAGGAGCTGCCTGAGGGCTTCCAGCGCGCCGAGTTCCTGTATGACCACGGTTTCGCCGACCTGGTGGTGCCGCGCGCCAAGCTGCGCGAAACGCTCCTGGGGCTGCTGCGCTACATGAAGCCCAGCGCGCAGGTCGAACGCGCCGGCCAAAACGGCTCATCGCCGCTGGGCCGCTCGGCACAGTTGTTCGACGAGCTCATCCGCCGGGAGCCGACCCATGGTTGAGCAGCGCACCGCGGCCTCCGTGGCGGTGGTCGAGCCAACGCCGGACGAGTTGCGCAGCGCGATCTGGGCGCGCGTCCAGCAGGCGCGAAACGTCAAGCGGCCGCATACGCTCGAGCTGATCCAGTCGATCGCGACGGAGGTCATCGAGCTCCACGGGGACCGCCTGTTCCGCGACGATCCGGCGATTGTCGGCGGCTTCTGCCGCATTGACGGCCGGCGGGCGGTGTTCGTCGGTCACCAGAAGGGCGCCGAGACCGACGAGAACATCCGGCGTAACTTCGGCATGCCCCATCCCGAGGGCTACCGCAAGGCGATCCGACTGTTCCGACTCGCGGAGCGGCTCGGTTTGCCGATCGTCACTTTTATCGATACGCCGGGCGCGTTTCCCGGCCCAGCGTCCGAAGAGCGCGGCGTGGCCGAGGCGATCGCCCGCGCGATCATGACCATGTGTGGGCTCCGGACACCCATCGTCACCGTGATCACCGGCGAGGGCGGATCGGGTGGCGCGCTGGCACTCGCCGTGGGCGACGTGGTGCTGGCGCTCGAGAACTCGATCTACTCGGTCATCTCCCCGGAGGGTGCGGCGAGCATCCTGTGGCGCTCGGCCGAGTACTCGCAACAGGCCGCCGCGGCCATGCGCCTGACCGCCGCTGAGCAGCTCGCCCTGGGCGTGATCGACGAGGTCGTGCCCGAGCCGCCGGGCGGCGCGCACACCAATCCCGAGGAAACAGCGCGACGCCTGCGCGCGCGCATCGCGGCGCACCTTGATGCACTCGCGGGCCGCGAGCGCAAGGCGCTGCTCGACGCGCGCTACGCGCGCTATCGCAACATGGGCGAGTTCGCGATTGCGGCCGAGTCGGGCGAGGCCCAGCCGCAGCGGCCGGGCTTGAGGGCGCGCATCCGACGGGTGCTCGATGCGGGCCGCAATGCACTGGTCGGCGGCGAGGGCGAAACAAACGACCCAACGGCCGACTCGACCGATGAAGCCGATGTCCAGCGAACGGGCGAGGGCTCGTAGCCCATGGCCGCCAATACCGACGAGCGCGCCACCATTGCCCGCCTAACCGACGAGGTCGTGCCCGCGCTCATCGAGCGCCTCGCGAACAGCGATCTGGGCGAGCTCGAGGTGCGCCAGGAGGGCTGGCGCGTCCGGCTGCGCCGAGCCACGAATGGCGGTAGCTCGGCGGGCCCCGCTCTGCCCCCGGCGCCGCACAAGCCGGCCGCCGTCGCGCACGCTGCTGACCAGCAGCCGCCGCGCCGCGAACCGGTGCGCGGCCAGGTCAAATCGCCCGCAGTCGGTTACTTCACGCTGCGCGATGGCGTCGCCGCGGGTAGCAAAGTGCGCTCGAACGACATCGTTGGGTTCGTGGACGTTCTTGGCGTCCGCCAGGAAGTCGTCAGCCCGGCCGACGGAGTGCTCAAGTCGATCGAGGTCGAATCCGGTCAGGCGGTCGAGTTCGGCCAGGTCATCGGTCGGGTCGAAGCGAATGTTTAGTCGGATCCTGATCGCCAATCGGGGTGAGATCGCGCTGCGCATCGTGCGCGCCTGCCGCCAGATGGGGATCACCAGCGTCGTTGCCTACAGCGAGGCCGATCGCGACTCACGCGCCGTTCAGCTTGCCGACGAGGCGATCTGCGTCGGCCCCGCCGAGTCACGCCGCTCGTATCTGTCCGCGCCCTCGATCCTGTCGGCCGCGATCGTCGCCGGTTGCGAGGCGATCCACCCGGGCTATGGCTTTCTGTCGGAGGACGACACGTTCGCCGAGATGACTCGCGCCCACGGCCTGACGTTCATCGGTCCGTCACCAGAGGTGCTTGAGCGCTTCGCGTCGAAAGCCGGGACAAGAACGCTGCTGGCGAAGCACGGACTACCGACCATCCCGGGCTCGGGCATGCTGCGCGACGACGCGCACGCGATGGCCGAGGC
>JARXKQ010000022.1 GCA_030271555.1 Chloroflexota bacterium
CATGCGCGAAGCTGGTCACTTGGCCGAGCAGAAAGACCCGCACGACGGCCGATCCCGAACGCTCAGCCTTACCCGCGCCGGCCTGGCGGCCCACCGGCGCGCGAATCGCAGCTTCGAGGCCGCCTATGCGGCGTTCGTGCGCCGAGTTGGCTCCCAGGCGCGGGCCAAAGTCGCGCTCGTGGCGGTCGAAACCGCCGCTCGGGACGCGTTGGCCGACCTGGGCTGATAACATCCGGCGTCGCGCGCCCTTTGCGCCGCGCCACACAGTTCTGAACTAACACCCCGAGGTTTTGACTTGGCTCACTCCCAGCGCGGTTGGACCGGCGCTCGCACCCCGTCGGCTATCAAGCGCGTCCGCACGGCAGCCCGCAAGCGCGTCATCAATCAGCCCCGCCGCGCCCAGGCCAAGACGCTCGTCGCCAAGGCGATGATTGCCGCCGGCGAGTCGCAGACCGGCACTTCCAACGCCGAGATCCAGGACGCGGTGCAGCGCGCCGTTTCAGCGCTCGACCTGGCCGCGAAGAGCGGTGCGATCCATCGCAACGCCGCCAATCGGCGCAAGAGCCGGCTGATGAACAAGGTCAACGCCGCGATCGGCGGCTCGGGCGCATCCGCCCCGTCTCATGTCGCGCGTTCCACCGGTAAGGCCGCCGCCGCCAAGGAAGCCAAGGCGCGAATCGCCGCCGGCCGCGCGGCCAAGGCGAAGGGCGCTCAGACCGCCGCTGGCAAGGCTCGTGCCGCGCTGTCCCGCTCCTCGCGTGACGCCGCCAGCGAGAAGCCGGTGACCACGGCAGCCGCACCCAAGGCAACTGCCGCTGCCAAGCCCGCGGCGAAGCCGGCCGCCAAGAAGCCCGCCGCCAAGGCGTCGCTCAAGCCCGCCGCCAAGCTGGCTGCCAAGCCCGCCGCCAAGCCCGCCGCCAAGCCCGCCGCCAAGTCGAGCGCCAAGCCCGCGGCGAAGCCGGCCGCCAAGAAGCCCGCCGCCAAGAAGTAACGCCGCGCGGTCTAGCTCGTAGACCGCAGCGAGCCCCCTTAGGCCCGCGCTAAACCAACCTCCTGGTCGCGCCGCCTATTCGGTGCGCGCGGGGATCGGCAGTGGCAGAGACGTCGGCATCTTGCTGAAGGTGCGCGCGGCACCCCCGATCACCGCGCCACCCAGGGTCAGCAGCACAAGCCCCGCACCGGTGACTGCGAGCTCGCGCCACAGCGCGGATTCGAGCGAGGCTGGGTCGGTGATGCCCATCGACGCCAGCTCCCCTTGCTGGCCCACGTTGACATAGCGCAGGTAGATGCACTCCGGCCCGGTGTGGCAGTTGATGGCCGTGCCGTTGGGTAGCGCGCCGGTGTCGCCGTAGATGAAGACGAGCCGGATGATCACGTAGAGAATCGCCAGGCCCAGACCGGTCACGAGCCCGGCCCAGCCGGCGTTGAGCAGCACCCTGCCGCGCGGCCGCCACCGCTCGGAGCGGACGTTGGCATACACGCCGATCACGATCCCCGCCAGAGGCGCCGCGACGAAGACGATCGTCTGGACCGGGATGATCAGCTCGAACGCGATGGCGATGACGAGCGCCATGCCCAGTCCCACCCAGCCGGCGAACTTCGCGCCGGCATCAACGATGCGCGTCAAGCCGAATGCGCCAGGACGTTCGCTCCGGGAAAGCGCGCGGCGGAACCCAACTCCGCCTCGATGCGCAGCAGTCGGTTGTATTTCGCTACGCGTTCGGAGCGTGACGGCGCGCCACTCTTCATCTGGCCGGCACCGGTTGCCACAGCCAGGTCGGCCATGGTCGTGTCCTCGGTCTCGCCGCTTCGGTGACTGATCACCGCTCCCCAGCCCTCGCTCTGCGCCATCTCGATGACAGACAACGTTTCGGTCAGCGTCCCGATCTGGTTGAGCTTGATCAGCACCGCGTTGACCGAGCTCTCGTCGATCGCGCGCTGGACCCGTTCGGGATTGGTCACGAGCAGATCGTCGCCAACCAGCTGCAGGCGCGCACCCAGCCGCGCCGTAAGCGCGGCCCAGCCGGCCCAGTCGTCCTCGGCCAAGCCGTCCTCCAACGAGACGATGGGGTATCGGTCGGCCCAGTCGGCCCAGAAATCGATCAGCTCACCCGTCCGCAGAATCCGGCCCTCCTTGGCCAGCTTGTAGACCAGCTCGCCATTCGAATCGGCCGGGGCGTCGAGATCGACCAGCTCGCTCGTTGCCGGATCAAGGGCTATCGCGACATCCTCGCCGGGCTTGTAGCCGGCCTTTTCGATCGCCTTGAGGATCAACTCGACTGCCGCTTGGTTCGAAGAGAGCGACGGCGCGAAGCCGCCCTCGTCGCCCTGCCCCGTGGCAAAACCACCGTCGTGAAGCAGCCCGCGCAGAGCGTGGAACGTCTCCGCCCCCGCCCGCAACGCCTCGCTGAAGGTCGGTGCCCCGATTGGCATGACCATGAATTCCTGGAAGTCGGTCGAATCGGCAGCGTGCTTGCCGCCGTTGAGGATGTTGAACATGGGCACCGGGAGCGTGTGTGCGCGGACGCCACCCAGGTAGCGATACAGCGGCAGGCCATACTCGGCCGCCACGGCGTGGGCGCAGGCCAGCGACACGCCCAGGATCGCGTTTGCGCCCAGGTTGCCCTTGTTGGGCGTGCCGTCGAGATCGATCAGCAACTGGTCGATTGCCGCCTGATCCGCGGCATCCTCGTCGGCCAGCGCGGGGCCAATTGTTTCGATGACGTTGATGACGGCCTTGCGGACGCCCTTGCCGCCGAAACGATCCTTCTCGCCGTCGCGAAGCTCAACCGCCTCGTGAGTGCCGGTGGAAGCGCCCGAAGGCACGGCCGCGCGACCAACGGCGCCGCTATCGAGGACGACGACTGCCTCGAGGGTGGGATTGCCGCGCGAGTCGAGAATCTCGTGCGCGTCGACGAGCTCGATCGTGCTCATCGCTTGCCCGCCCCGGCCGGCACCTTCGCCCGGTCAAGCAACACGGAAATGCCGGGCAGCTCGCGTCCCTCCATGAACTCGAGCGATGCGCCACCACCGGTCGAGATGTGCGTCATCTTGTCGGTCAGGCCCAGCTCCTCGACCGCCGCTACGGAGTCACCGCCACCGACCACCACGGTCAGGCCCTCATCCGCCTTGGCGGCCAGCTGGCGAGCGATCGCCCTGGTGCCATCACCAAAAGTTGGCACCTCGAACACGCCCAGCGGCCCGTTCCAGAAGACCGTCTTCGCCGGATCGAGCGCCGCCTTGAAGGCCTCGATGGACGCCGGACCAATGTCGACGGCCGACCACGAGTTGGGGATCTTTGTCACAGGCACGATCTTGTGCTCGGCGCCGCGGGTGACCTCCTTGGCCACGACCACGTCGGTGGGCAGGACGAACTGGACACCCTTCTTGTCGGCCTTCTCGAGGATCTGCTTGGCCTCTTCGACCAGCTCGCGCTCGAGCAGGCTCTTGCCCACGGTGTAGCCGCGGGCGACCAGGAAGGTGTTGGCCATGCCCCCACCGACCACGAACGTGTCGACCTTGTCCATGAGGTGGTTGAGCACGCCCAGCTTGCCCGACACCTTCGCGCCACCGATGACAGCCGCGAACGGGTGGGCGACCTTCTCGAGCAGGTTGGAGAGAGCCGCGATCTCGGCCTCCATCAGGAGACCGGCGTAGGCGGGCAGGTACTTCGTCACGCCAACGGTCGAGGCGTGGGCCCGGTGCGCCGTGCCAAAGGCGTCGTTGACGTAGACGTCGCCGTAGCTCGCCAGGGTCTTGGCGTACTCGTCCTCGTTGGCCTCCTCTTCAGGATGGAAACGCAGGTTCTCGAGCATCAGCACCTGGCCCGGCTTGAGCCGCGCGACCGCATCGCGCGTGCCGATCCCCAGGGGATCACCGGTGCTGGGCACGGGCAGCTTGAGCAGGCCGCTCAGCCATTGGGCGACGGGGCGCAGACGGAACGACTCGACCACCTTGCCCTTGGGCCGGCCCAGGTGGCTCATCAGGATCACCGCCGCACCGTGCTCGAGGAGGTAGTGAATGGTGGGGAGGGCGGCGCGGATGCGCGAGTCATCCTTGACCTTGCCGTCCTCAATGGGGACGTTGAAATCGACGCGCATCAGGACGCGTTTGCCCTGCGGGTCGAAGTCGCGGACGGTCAGCTTTTCCATGGTTCAGCTCTCAATCTAGGTTGCGGCGAGCGGCGCGGGTCAGGAGCGGGTGGCCGAGGCCTCCACTGGCCGCGCGGCGGGCAAGCGCTCGCCGATGTAGGCCGTCAGATCGGCCACGCGGCAGGCGTAGCCCCACTCGTTGTCGTACCAACTGACGACCTTGACCATGTTGCCAAGGACGATCGTGTCGACCGACGAGACGATGGTCGAATGCTCGTCGCCCTTGAAGTCCATCGAGACGAGCGGCTCGTCGGAGTAGGCCATGATGCCCTTCATGGGGCCGTTGGCCGCCTTCTCGAACGCGGCGTTGACCTCTTCCTTGGTCACCTCGCGGCTCAGCACAGCGGTGAAATCCACGACGCTGACCGTGGGTGTCGGCACGCGGAAGGCCATGCCGGTGAACTTGCCCGTGAGCTCCGGGATGACGAGCGCGACTGCCTTCGCGGCACCGGTCTCGCTGGGAATGATGTTCTGCGCCGCTGCGCGCGCGTCGCGCGGGTCCTTGGCGGCAACATCGAGCAGGCGCTGCGAGTTGGTGTAGGCGTGGACCGTCGTGAGGAAACCCTTCTCGATGCCGAACATGTCGTTCAGCACCTTGGCGACAGGCGCAAGGCCGTTGGTCGTGCACGACGCGTTGCTGATGATGTTGTGCGTCTCGGGGTTGTAGATGCCCTCGTTGACGCCCAGGACGATGGTGACGTCCTCCTGCTTGGCCGGCGCGCTGATGATGACCTTCTTGGCGCCCGCATCGAGATGGGCCCTGGCCTTATCAGCCTGGGTGAAGAGGCCGGTCGACTCGATCACGATGTCGACGCCCAGCTCCTTCCACGGCAGCGCGGCGGGATCCTTCTGCTTGAGCACCTTGATCTCGCGGCCATCGATGATCAGCGAGTCGCTTGTGTGGTCGACCGTGCCGTGATACGGGCCGTAGGTCGAGTCGTGCGCGAATAGGAGCGCATTCAACTCGGTCTCGACCAGATCGTTGACGGCGACGACCTCGAGCTCGGGATGGCGTTCCAAGATCGCCTTCAGCGTCTGCCGACCAATGCGGCCGAAGCCATTGATGCCCACCCGGACTGCCATTGCTGGGACTCCTTCTTCCGATCAGCAGGGCACGCAACTACCGGTAGTAGTGCCGCGCCATGCGGTTACTCGTTCTTGTCGCGGCCATCATCTGGGGATGGCCCGTTGCGCAGCGAGGGCCGATTGGCCCGCTCGTGCACGTCGTTGTGCAGGTATCAATCTTCGCTGATCGGAGCGAGGCTTACCAGCAGGCCGCCGCGTGGCTGCTAACGGCCGTGAATCAACGAGGGGTCCCGGCTCATCGCCGGGACCCCTCGCCTCCCTCTGGATTGCGGTGCTAGTTAGGCGCCGATCCGGAAAACGCTATTGCCGCACTTGGGGCATGTGCCCTTCCACGCTGGCTTGCCGTTCTTCATGACCACCTTGGTCGGGTCCTTCATTTCGACCTTCATCTTGTCGCGGACGCAGTAGGCCTCAGCCACGGAGATCCTCCTTTTCGCTCACTTCTTGTTAGGTCGGGCCCGGGTCTTTTGCCCAGGTTCCCTGAGTGGTCCTGCTCAGGATGCCACCTTTGGCACCCACAAGGAGGGCCGCCAATGCAATGCTCCCTGAGCGTGCACGGCTTCATCCATCTCGGCCAGCAGGCTGAGTGCCTCTAGCCCCGTATCGATGCAGTCGGCCTCAGCGCGGTCGCGCTGGTCGCCCTGCACGAAGGCGCCGCTCACTCTTTGAGCGTACGCCGTGCAGACGACGCCTGCCTTGCAACCGGCCAGCGCGGCGAGCACGAGCAGCGCCGACGCCTCCATTTCGAAGTTGACCACGCCCTGGCGGGCCATCTCCTGCGCGAGGTCAGGAAATCTGATCGGCAGCTGCGGAATCGGCCTTCCCTGGGCGCCAAAGAAGCCCGGCGCAGTGGCAGTCACGCCCAGGTGCGCGGTGTGGCCCAGCCGATTGGCCGCCTCTACGAGCGCCGCGACGGCCCGGTAATCGGCCACGGCCGGGTAGCCATCGTGCACGAAATACTTGGTCGTCGCCTCGAGGCGGACCGCACCGGTCGTGATCACGAGGTCGCCCAGGCCGATGTCATCGCGCAGCACGCCACACGAGCCGATGCGCACGAAGGTCGGCTTGTCGGTGATCGCCAGGATCTCGGCGATGACGATCTCGATGTTGTCTGCGCCGATGCCGGTTGAGACGACTGACACCCGCCGGCCCTTGAACTGGCCCGTGGCGCTGGCGAACACGCGGTGGCGGCGCTGGAACTCGACGCTTTGGAAGCGCTGGGCCACTTTCGCCGTCCGATCCTGGTCGCCCGGCAGCAGGATGTATTCGGCCAGCTCACCCCGAGCGAGGTCGATGTGGTATTGGCGATCTGTGTCCGGCAACGCCATGCGGCGATCAGTAACGGCGGAGACCTCCCAGCGGCACGCTCAGGGCGTGCGGGACGCCCGCTCAGCACGTGCGACCCGCGGACGGTAACCCCACGCTCAACTGAGCGTCAAATCCGGCGCCACCGCTTTTTCAGCCGATTCGCCCAGCCGAGCTTCACCGCGAAGGCTCCGACCACCAGCAGGACCGTCAGTCCCAGGATTACGAGAAAGGCCACGAGTGGGCCCATCTGGGCTGGTTGCGCGGCCGCGAAATCGTGGGTAGCCGGTCCATAGCTGACCGGTTTCGCCGTCTGCGACGGCTCCGTCGCGCCATCCGCGCTGAGACGAACCACGTCCGCTGAATTGTTGACAATCACGTGCCCGTTGCTGTGAAGCGTGCCCCTCGCATTGACGAGGTCACCGATCCTCAGGGTGGCGACGAGCGGCGCAGCGTCACCGACCAGCTCGATCGTGCTATCTCCAGATGCATCCGTGAGAACGACGATGCTGCCATCGACGCTTGTGACCAAGCCGCCGACGACCAATTCGGATCCGGTCCCACTCGCGATTAACGAACCTGATGGCCGAGGGCTCGGATGCGCCGTCGTGCGCGGCGTCGATTGCGGGTGCGGTGTGGACCCGGGTGGGCGGCTGGTTGGCTGAGCCGCCCCTAGCTTGATGTCCGCAGCGCTGCGCGGAACGAGCTGTAGCCGCTGGTCGCTCGCCGTGGGGTAGGCGCGCTTCACGATGCCGGTGATCGTCGCCTTGCGCCCCGCCTCGAGCGCCGTCGAGGCTATGGCGCTGCGCTCAAGGCCGACGATCGGGATGCCGCCGCCGGTGAGCGTCAGCTCAGCGCGCCACGCGTCGCCGTCCTTGTGGACCGATTCCACCGTCCCGGTGACCGTCACGAGGCGCCACTCGAGCGCTTGCCCGATCGGCGCGGAGCCCAGCTGCGCCGCCTCTGGCTGGGCTGCTCCCAGGTCTGCTGCCTGCGCGGCGGTCAGTTGGGGCGCGCCGTAATAGGTACCGACCACACCGGTTACGGTCAATCGGCGGCTGGGTTGCGTCTCAAAATCTGCCGGCAGGCGCACGAGGATGGCCGCCGTCGAATCCTGGATAGTGACACGTTGGGCGTCAGCGTCGAGCAACCCCGGCCGCGCGGTCACCACGCCGGTGATCGACACCGTCGCGCCCTGGCGACGGAGCGCGTCGGCGATCGACAGAGAGGGCACGGCCGAGGGCGCGGGCGTTGGCGAGGGGGCGTGCGTGGGTGTCGCGCTGGGCCGCGGCGTTGGCGACGGCGTTGGCGACGGCGTTGGCGTTGGCGACGGGTTACCAGTCGCGCTGGGTCGCGGTGTTGCGGTGGGTCTGGGTGTTGGCGTCGGGGGCTGCGCCACGATCGTCACGTCCGACAGGTCGCGCGGCCAGAGCCGATACAACCCCAGCCGGTCGCCGACGAGCCCCACCGCGTCGATCAGCTGCCCGGCCCTGAAATCGGCCGCGACCGCGCCCAACGGCGCGTGGAAGAAGACACGCGCCGTGCCACCGCTGTCGTGGACGATCAGGGTCACGCTGCCCGACGATGCGGCCTCGACGCTGTCGACGGTCACGGAGATGCGCGCGAGGAGGCCCTCCGTCGCTTCCCCAAGATCGGCCGCCGCCAGCGTTCGTGGCGCGGGCACGGCGGCTGAGCCAATCGCGCGGACCTCGGCTGGTGTGGGACGGATCTCGAGGTTGCCATACGGAGCGGCGAGGATGCCACCGACCTCCAGCACCTGGCCTACTTCGCCCGAGAGCGCACCAGCAGGCAGTCGGACGTAGATGCCGCCACTCTCGTCCTGGATTGCGATGACCGAGTCACCCAGGATGCGGCCGGCCGGCGCGGTGACCACGCCGTCGACCAGGACGCGGGTGCCCATGGGTGCGAGGCGGGCCTCGGCAATCGGCGCGGCGGCAGGCGTCGGTGTCGGGCTGGCAGTCGGGCTGGCGGTCGGACTTGGGGTGGAGGTCGGAGTCGGTGTGGGAGTTGGAGTCGGGCTGGACGTCGGAGTCGGGCTCGCGCTGGGCGTCGGAGTCGGGCTCGCGCTGGGCGTCGGGCTCACTGGCCCGCTCAGGACGAGAACGTCGGCTGGGTCGGTCACGATCAAGGCGTAGTGGCCCTGGCCGTCGGTCGTCTGCTCGATCTGGCTCAAGACACAAACCAGCTCGACCAGGTTGCCCGGCGCGAGGTCGGCCGCGGCAACCACGACGCCGCTCGGCAGGATGAAGTTGAGCGGTCCTGTCCCGTCGTCGATCGTTGTGCCGCTCGTCACCCACGCCTGCACCGCGATCAGCCGCGACTCGAATGCCTCGCACGCCAGGCCGGTCGCCGCCCATAGCGGTGACGGGCGGTTGCCGGGCGCCAGATACGCAAGGTCGGCGGGGCTGGCAAGAGTCAGCGTCGTCTCGCCGTGGCGCTCCCCGATGACACCCGTGGCGGTCACGTACGAACCCGCCGGTAGCACCGGCCAGTCCGCCGACGCGAGGTAGAGCGCGATGCCGCCGCTGCCGTAGTCCAGGTATGCGGTCGTGCCGCCATCGATCAGGCCGGTCGAAGTCGCCAATTGGCCGCCGACCAGGACGAGCGGGCCGCCCGCGACGGGTGCGGCTGTCGGACTGGGAACGGTCGTCGGACTGGGAACGGCTGTGGGCGCGGGCAGCGGCGCCCACGAACACATCGGGGTTGGAGTCGGCGCGGGAGTTGGGCTGACGGTTGGAGTCGGACTGGGCGTCGGCGTCAAAGTCGGCAATGGGGTGGCAGTCGGCGTCGGCGTCACCATGATCGCCGGCACCGCCGCGGCGGCGAGAGCCTGGGCGACGGACGACGAATTGACCGCCGTGTCAGCCGAGTTGTCGTTTGAATCCGTCGTGTTGCCCGCCGCACCACCCGGCTTGCGCTCGAGGCTTGAGCCAGCCGGCGGCGCACTCCCGGCCCGCGTCTCTACGAATGGCGATGCGGCGTCGCCCCAGCTCAGCGAATCGATCACGCTCCCGCCCAGCGTCCGCAACACCAACGAGCCACCGGTCGCCGACAAACCGCCGCTGTACGTGCCGTCGGCGCCGGCCGCATAGGCGCCACCGGAGTTGGCGATCAACACATGGCGATGCGCAGGCACAACAAGCGCCGTCCAGGTTTGCTTGCGCGTCACAGTCGCGCCGCTCGATGTGACATAGACGAGCTCCAGCCCACCTAGATCGAGGTCGCTGTTCGCCGCGTTGTAGATCTCGACGAACTCGTCGGACGCGCTGGCTGCGCCGGTCACGACTTCGCTGACAAGCAACCCCGTCGACACGGGCCACGATACGGCGCGCACCCCGACCGGCGCACAGACCAAACCGATCACCGCCACCAGCGCGGAAAACCACACGAGCCGACTCGAACGCACACCGGTAGCCACGAACGAATGACCTCCCGCGGCGGGCAGGCACTGGCGGAGCAGGCGGTGGGTGAATCGTGCCCAGTCGGACTTATCGGCGGGTTATCCGTTCGTCCACCGGAGCGGCCCCAAGGCGACTTTGCGCTAGCATCCGGTCGCCCACCCCATCCGGAAGGAGATCCCACTTGGCCCGCGCCAAGAACACATCACGCGCTGAGGCCCGCAAGCGCACCCGCGACAGCGAGCGCGCTCAGCTGGTCGAAGAGGGCGAGCAAATGACCGACGACATCGACGAGACCGCGAGCGAGGCCCCTGCCCGGCGGCCAGCGCTTTTTCAGATGCCCAACATCCGCGATGACATCCGCGCGTTGCCTGGGATGTTCCGCACCAGGCGGCTGCTGTGGCTGCCGTTCGGCCTTGTCATCATCGGTTTCGTCCTGGCGCTCGTGATCTACGGCCTCCCGGCCGATCTGCAGACTTGGATCGCACTCTACCTGCAGTTCTTCCTCGTGCCGCAGG
>JARXKQ010000023.1 GCA_030271555.1 Chloroflexota bacterium
CGATGACCGCATTGCGTCTCGCACTCGTCCGTGCCGCCGTCCTGGCGGTGCTTGGCCCGGGCATCGTCAGCGGCTTCGCTGACAACGACGCTGGTGGCATCACCACTTACTCGCTCGCCGGCGCCAAGTTCGGCTACGACCTGCTGTGGGTGATCCTGGTCACCCAGCTGGCGCTGTTCGTGACCCAGGAGATCGGTGCCCGGATGGGCCTCGCCACCGGCCAGGGCCTGACCGGGCTGATCCGCGAGCGCTTCGGCGTGCGCTGGGCGGCATTCGCGGCGTTCACCATGATCGCCGCGAACCTGGGCTCGACCGTGTCCGAGTTTGCCGGAATCAGCGCAGCGCTGTCACTGTTCGGCGTTCCGGTGCCGGTCAGCGCGGGGCTCGCCGCGGTCGCCGTGATCACCCTCATCAGCTGGGGCAGCTTCGGCCGCGTCCAGTACGTTTTCGTGGGCATCGGGCTGCTCGTGTCGATCGCCTACGTCGTGTCAGCGTTCCTGTCGCGCCCGGACTGGGGGGCCGCGGCGGCCTCCCTGCTCGTGCCGCACGGCACGTTCAGCGGCGCGTACATGCTCGCGGTCGTGGGCACCGTTGGCACGACGATCACCCCGTGGGGCCAGGGCTTCATCCAGGCCTACGTGGTCGATAAACGGCTGCGTCCTGAGGAGCTCGCCGCTGAGCGGCTCGACGTGCTGATTGGCGTCCTGATCACCAACGTTGTCGCCGCGTTCATCGTCATCGCGTGCGCGGCGACGCTCTTCACTGCGGGTCAGCACGACATCACCGACGCCGCGCAGGCCGCGCAAGCCCTGGGTCCAATCGCTGGACCGGTCGCGTCGACACTCTTCGCGATCGGACTCCTGGCCGCATCGCTGTTGGGCCTGGGAGTCGTTCCGTTGGCATCGGCGTACACCGCATGCGAGGCCTTCGGTTGGGAGCAGGGCGTTGGCTGGCGGTTGCGCGAGGCGCCGGCGTTCTACGGCCTGCTGGCGTTCTTCATCGGCTTCGCGGCGCTGTTCATGCTCATCCCCGGCCTGCCACTCATCCAGGTGATGTTCGGCGCCCAGGTGATCAACGGCCTGCTGCTGCCGGTCATCCTCGTCTTCGTGATGCTGCTCGCCGGCGACAAACGGCTGATGGGCAACCTCGTCAGCGGCCGGATCAACCTGGCGCTCGGCTGGCTCGTCACGGTGATGTTGGTCGTGATGTCGATCGTGCTGGTGGTGACCGCCTTCAACGGCTGAGGATGGTGGGCGAGGTCGGACTCGAACCGACACGCCTTTCGGCGGCAGACCCTAAATCTGCTGCGGCTGCCAATTACGCCACTCGCCCGTAGTTGAAGGATACGGGCCGGCCCCGACTGGCAATATTCGCGCATGGGTCGTTACACCTTCCGCGTTCACGTGGATACGCCGCCGGAGCAGGTCTTCGCTCTCTGGACGAATCTCGACCGAATGGCCGAGTGGGTCGGTGGCGTCACCGGCGTGACGGACGTCACAGGCCCTGTCGATCAGGTCGGGACGCGCTACACGACCCAGTTCGGCAAGATGTCCAGCCCCACCGAAGTGATCGCCGTAGACCGGCCCCGGTTGTTTCGGACGCGGTTTGGCAATCGCATCCTGCGCGGCGAGAGCCAGGCCATCTTCGAACCGGACGGCAACGGGACCAGCATGACCCAGGAGTTCTGGACGAAGGGGGTCATAGCCGCCATCGCCGCCCGACTCTTTGCGACGGGGTCCTACAAGGGCAGTTTCCGCGGCGAGTTGCAGGAGTTCGCCCGGATCGCATCGGCCGAGGCAAAACAAACGCCCAGCGCCGGCCCGTAGGCGATGTGTCCTAAGTCAGGCCGGCGGCTGGATCACCGGCAGTCGCCGCGGCGCGGCGTTCGCAGGCGCGACCCGCGCAACTGGGCTGAGCTGTCCGGCCAGCCCCTGGAAGCGGTTCACCGCGTCGGGGTTGAGCTGGTAGTAGACGAACGAGCCACGGCGCTCCGAGCGCACCCAGCCGGATTCGCGAAGCACCTTCAGATGGTGGCTGACCGTGGGCTGAGCCACGTCGCAGCATGCCCTGAAATCGCACGCGCACACCTGCTCGCCACCGGCCAGCTGACGCAGGATGGCCAGGCGAGTTGGATCGGCGGCACCGCGCAGCAGTAGTTCGTCCGGGTGCGTCGGCTGTTTCATGACAAATAGCATATTGACAAGTGTCGATATTGGCAAGTATCAATATAGACATGACAACGACAGCCTTGGCCCCACAGACCACCGACTCCACCGAAGCCATCCATGAAGAGGTCCGCGCCCGCTACGCCGCGGCCGCAGTGACCGCGCAGTCCGGTTGCTGCGCCGCGGATAGCGACGAGGCGCCCGGCCCAACCTTTTACTCGGCGCTGGAGCGATCCGAGCTGCCCGATGCGGCGGTCCTGGCCAGCCTGGGCTGCGGCAATCCGCTTGCAGTGGCCGACCTGCACGAAGGCGAGCGGGTGCTCGATCTGGGCAGCGGCGGCGGCATCGACGTGCTGCTGTCAGCCAAGCGAGTCGGCCCAACCGGCCGCGCCATTGGCCTGGACATGACCGACGAAATGCTCGCGTTGGCGCAGCGCAACGCGGCTCAGGCGGGCGCGACCAATGTCGAGTTCGTCCGCGGCCACATCGAGGACATCCCCCTGCCGGCCGAATCGGTCGACGTCGTCATCAGCAATTGCGTGATCAACCTCGCCGCGGATAAGCCGGCGGTGTTTCGCGAGATCGCGCGCGTTCTCAAGCCCGGTGGTCGGCTGGGGTTCACCGATATCGTCGCCGAGGACCGCCTCTCCCCCGCCGAGCGCGGCGAGCGCGGTTCGTATGTCGGCTGTATCGCGGGCGCGCTCTCGTACAGCGAGTTCGTCGCCGGCCTGGAGTCAGTCGGCCTTACTGACATTTCGCTCACCGCGACACATGCCGTCGCCGACGGCCTGGACAGCGCGATCATCAAGGCCACCAAGCCACTCCACGGAGTGGCGATGACCGCACCGCCGATGATCGACGCCAGCCGCCGCGAGCTGCCGCTCGCCCAGAAGGCGAACAGCAGCTGTGGTTGTGGCGAGGGCGGCTGCTGCTAGTCGCTACTCGGGGCTACTCGTCGCGCGAACTTCCCGAGTCGCGCGGCGGAACCTCGAAAAGACGCTTGACCAGCTCGCGCGCCGCGCGCGCGCCGACTGTCGCCAGCAGCAGGTCGTAGGTCTTCCAGGCGGAGTTGCGCGGATTAGGCGGGTCCTTGGGGTGCTCCTCGCGCAGATACGCCGCGAAATCCCGTTCGAGGTGGGCGCGCACCCTGTCGCGGTCCTCCTCGGGCAGTCGGTCGAGCGACTTCTCAACGTCGCGCGGCAGCACTTTGGGCGGCCGGGCGTAGCGCTTGGGGAAGAGCTGCTTCTCGAGGGTCTGCGCGACGCGGCGCGGCCCGCCCAAGAGGAGAAACGCCGCTCCGCCGGCCGCGCCCAAGGTGGGCACCGGGTTGCGCTTGATCTTGGCCGGGATATCGACCGCGG
The DNA here is from genome assembly GCA_030271555.1 of Chloroflexota bacterium. Lineage (GTDB taxonomy): Bacteria > Chloroflexota > Limnocylindria > Limnocylindrales > CSP1-4 > JALYGJ01. The sequence goes on from JARXKQ010000023.1 coordinate 3,527, forward strand.
CGCGCACGGACGAATTGAGGTTGTCGAGCTCGGTCGCGACGTTTTCGCGCGCAGCTTCGACACCTTGAAGCGCCGCGGCAACGCGCGGCGCCGGCGGCGTTACCGGCCGCCCAGCTTCGATCGTCTCGTCTGCCATTGCTCCTCCAACCAGGCGCGGGTTTCGTTCGCGGCATCAATCGATCTGCGCGGATAAAGCTTCGCGAAGCGCTCAGCTGGGTCAAGCCCGGGCAGCGCCATGACCGCATCGAGGATCGGCCACGCGATCAGGCCGAATGTGATCGCGAAACCAACGGCGGGCGGCCACGTCCACGGTGCGGCGGCGATCAGAAAGCCAAGCGGCAGGCCCACGATGGCACCGACCAACAGGCCACCGATGAACCCGCCTCGGCCGGCTACTCGACCCAGCATCAAGGCGAACAGGATGGCTCCCAGGACAGCGCCCGCGACAAGCGCCACCGCGACAGTGCCATTCAACGGAAATGCGAGTTGGCCGGCAGCATTGTTGGCCGCGTTGTAGGCGACGTTGGAGCCGCACAGCCAGGCCAGGCCGATCGTCGCCAGCACCGCCAGCAAGAGGCTGCCCAACGCCGCGCGGCGCGACGCACCGACGATCGCGAGCGCGAGCATCACGATCATCGCCAGGCCGAACAGGACGCCGTGGCCAAGGCCCCAGCCGATCGATCCGAACAGCCACTCCCCTTCGAACAGGAAGCCACCCACGTACAGCAGGGTGCCGGTCATCATCAGCAGGACCAGCGCGCAGCCGGCCTGGGCGCTGATCAGCTTGATCTGGCCGATGATCTCGCCGAGCTCAGTCTTGAGCAGGTCGAGATGTGCCTGGAACAGGCCGACGAATGCGGCTCGCGTGCGGCCGAACTGAGCGCCCAGCCCGGGCGCGCGCTCTTCACTCATGCGCGCTAGATGCTCAGGGTCAAAGTGCAGATCGGTCAAGCGCCGTTCGGCCCGTGCCCCTTTCGAAAAGGTTGCGTGGTCCAGGGCGCACCTGGCAGCGGCGTGCTGAGCCACACGTAGGGTCGCTCTGGATTACCGCCATAGCCAACCATAACGAGCAGGTCATCGTTGCTCGCAAGGAACTGCGGCGATGCGGGCTCCAAGTCGGGCCAGGCCAACCTGGTCCACGTCAGGCCGTCGGTTGAATTCAAGACCAGGGGTAAATAGTCACCCGTGGGTTCGTGATTTATCTCGCCCACGGCAAACAGGCCGAAGCTCGTCCATTCGAGGTCATAGATCTGGGCCGCGTAGTAATCGCCGGGTGACCAATAGGGTCGCCAGGCGTTTTCCCAGGTTTGCTGGTCCAGCGACGTCTCCAGCGCCCCGCGTGTGTCCTCGATACGAACCCATCGGTCGCCCACGCGAACTGGCTTCCGCAAGTCGGGATAGTCGCGCCGCAACTCGCGTCTGATCCAGTTGACGCCGTCGCTCGAGCGCCACCTGACAGCTGCAACCAGGCCGTCACAGTATGGTTGGCAACTCGCCTCGCCGACGGCCACGACATCACCGGCGTCAACTTCGACGTGCGCAATGTAAACCTTGTCCGGCGAGGAGCGGGGCGGCACAATGAAGAACGCCAGCGCCGGGGAATCGGGCAACTCTTGCCACGCGCGGCCGTCGTCGGACGTCCAGAACGCTGCGTGAGCGTCAGCGTTGGTGCTCGTGACCCCGACGCCCAGGAACTGCCCGTTCCAGTTAATGACCTCGTCGATCCTGCCGCCCGCCCAGGAGCCCGAGAGGTTCACGGCGTCCCAGTCCGACCCATTGGGCGATATCCAGAAGAAGGGCGCTGTGTCCGGGTAAGCCAGGATGACAAAGCCGCTTTGGTTGGAGGCAACTGATTCCGGGCCGCGTCTCTTCGGCCCTGGCAGCGGAATGCGGCTCAACGCCAGAACTTCGGGGACGGGAGTCGGCGACGGGGCGGGAGTCCCGGTCGGCCCCGGCGACGGGGTAGCTGGAGGCGCCGATGGGCTCTGTCCCGGAGTGCTCGAGGGACCGGCTGATGGCGTCGCCGATGGGCCACTGGGCAGCAGGGTCGGGGTTGAAACTGTCGCCGAGGGGCCCGACGTGGGCGTGGCCGGTGGCACCGTCGCCGTGCATGCCAGCAAGGTCACGGATAGGACCGTGAGGGCAACGTGGGTACGCCCCATCTGCCGATACTACGCCCGGCCAAGAACCAGAAGACCCGACCGTTGCCGATCGGGCCCCCTGCCGTTTTGGATCAATGACTGGGCTAGAAGTCGCCCATGCCGCCCTGGGGCATCTGTGGCATAGCCGACCTAGGCTCGGGCTTGTCGGTGACCATGACCTCGGTCGTGAGCACCATCCCGCCGATGGACGCGGCGTTCTCGACCGCTGAGCGGGTGACCTTGGCCGGATCAACGATGCCCGCCACCACGAGGTCGGTGTATTCCTCGGTCATGACGTTGAAGCCAACCGTATTGCTCTTCTTCTCGGCTTGGCTACGGCGCACGTTCTCGAGCACGACCTGGCCGTTCATGCCGGCGTTTTCCGCCAGCTGGCGCATGGGCTCCTCGAGCGCGGCGCGAACGATGCTCACGCCGACCGCGGCATCGCCCTCGAGCTTGAGGCCGTCGAGCGCCGCCTGGGCGTTGATCAACGCGACGCCACCGCCGGGCACGATGCCCTCCTCAACAGCTGAGCGCGTGGCGCTCAGCGCGTCCTCGACGCGATGCTTCTTCTCCTTGAGCTCGGTCTCGGTCCCGGCGCCGACCTTGATGATCGCGACTCCACCGGACAGCTTGGCCATACGCTCCTGGAGCTTTTCCTTGTCGTAGTCCGACGTGGTCTCCTCGATCTGCGCCTTGATCTGCTTGATGCGCGCAGCGATGTCGGCCTCGTTGCCTTTGCCCTCGATGAGCGTCGTGTTGTCCTTGTTGGCGACGACACGCCGAGCGCGGCCCAGATCCTCGAGCACGACGGAGTCGAGCTTGCGCCCCAGCTCCTCGCTGATCACGGTGCCACCGGTCAGGATGGCGATGTCGCGCAGCATCTCCTTGCGCCGATCGCCAAAGCCGGGAGCCTTGACGGCCAGCACGTTGAGCACGCCGCGCAGCTTGTTCACGACGAGCGTCGACAGCGCCTCGCCGTCGACGTCCTCGGCCAGGATCAGGATGTCCTTCTTGCCGCCCTGGAGGATCTTCTCAAGCGTGGGCAGCATGTCCGGGATCGCGCTGATCTTCTTGTCGGTGATAAGGATGAAGGGGTCCTCGAGGACGGCCTCCATGCGGGTCGCGTCGGTCACGAAGTAGGCGCTCGTGTAGCCGCGGTCGAACTGCATGCCCTCGACGTATTCCGTCTCGAACTGCATCGTCTTCGACTCTTCGACGGTAATGACGCCGTCCTTGCCGACCTTGTCCATCACGTCGGCGATGAGGTTGCCGATCTCCTTGTCCGCGGCAGACACGGTCGCGACCTGGGCGATCTCGTCGCGGCCCTTGACCGGCGTCGCAGCAGCCTTGATTGAGTCCGAAACCGCCTTGGCGGCCTTGTCGATGCCGAGCTTCATCTGCATCGGATTGGCACCTGAGGCGACGTTCTTGAGGCCCTCGTTGACGATCGCCTGGGCGAGCACGGTGGCCGTGGTGGTGCCGTCGCCGGCGACGTCCTCAGTCTTGGTGGCGGCTTCCTTTAGAAGCTGCGCGCCCATGTTCTCGAACGGGTCGTCGAGCTCGATGTCCTTGGCGACGGTGACGCCGTCATGGGTCACCGTGGGGGCGCCGTACTTCTTGTCGAGCGCGACATTGCGGCCCTTGGGGCCCAGCGTCGTCTTGACCGCGTCCGCCAGCGCGTCCATGCCGCGCTTCATTGCCGCGCGGGCTTCCTCGTTATAGCTGATCAGTTTGGCCATGGTCGGTTCAGGAACCTCTCTGGAAGTTGGTTGGGCTGTTCACGCGGCCGCGTGAGTCCGGCGGCGGCGCATCGCTATCTGTTCGGCTCAAGATTAGCACTCTCGGCCATTGATTGCTAACTGGTTTTTGTGCGCTACCGTGAGCGAGTGAGGCCAATTGCGAGCGCGGTGATGCTGGCCGTGGGCAGCGAGCTGACGACGGGCACGACGCGCGACACCAACAGCGGCGACCTGGCGCGCGAGCTGACCGCCTTGGGGGTGCGCGTCCTGCGCAACGTGGCGCTCCCCGACGACCTGGCCATCGCGACGAGCGCGGTCGCCGGCGGGCTGGCGGATGCAGATCTCGTCGTGTCCACAGGCGGCCTGGGTCCCACGCCGGATGATCTAACCCGCGAGGCAATTGCCGCCGCGTGCGGGCTCGAGCCGCGCGTCGACGCGGGGTTGCTGGCTGGGATCGAGGCGATGTTCACCCGCCGCGGCGTCGCGATGCCTGAGGCCAACACGAAGCAGGCTTGGCTGATCAACGGTGCCCTCGCATTGCCGAACGCTCACGGCTCCGCACCCGGCTGGTGGGTCGAGCGCCCCGATGGGCAGGTGATCATCGCCCTCCCCGGCCCGCCCAGGGAGATGTGGCCCATGTGGCGCGAGCACGCCCTCCCCCGCCTTCGATCCGGACGGCTGGGCGTTGAGCGCGCGACCCACACACTGCGGTTGTCCGGCGTGGGGGAGTCAGCGCTGGTCGCGTTGATCGGCGAGGACGTGCTGCGTGCGTCCAATCCGCAGGTGGCGACCTACGCCCGGGCGGACGCGGTCGATGTCGTCGTCAGCGCCGTTGCGGACGGCCGACTATCCGCCCAAGCCCTCGTTGACGAAACAGTCAGCCGGCTGCGCACTGCGGTTGGCGAGTTCATCTTTGCCGATGGCGACCAGACATGGGCTGACGCTCTTGGCGGCCGACTTGATGGACGGACCCTGGCAACGGTCGAGCTCGGAACCGCCGGCCAACTGCAGGCGCTGTTGGGTGGCGCGCCATATCTGCGCTTTGGCGAGCTTCTGGCCGACGAGGACAACGTTCACCACGCCGGAAACGACCTTGGCCACTACGCGGAGCGCGTGCGCGAGGTGGGCCACGCCGACATCGGCGTAGGGCTATTGGCGCGCCAGGACAAGGACACTCATGTGCGCATCGCCATCGCGACCGCCGACGGCACGGAGGAGATGTCGCGTGTCGCCTTCCTGGCGGGCGACGAGGGTCGGCGCCGCGCGGCTATTGCTTGTGCTGCCGCTCTGTGGTCCTGGCTAGGTAACGCCGATGTCAGCCAGGCTGACATTCCTACGGTCAGGAAGGCTTAGGGCCGGGTCGCGGATCTCATCTCAGGCTGGGGCCGTGGGTGGCCAGTACGACGCGATGCTGGGACAGCGGCCTTACGGCCCGGTTAACCCCGTCTTGTCAGTGTGGCTGACAGTTACATGGCTTAGCTGATCGCGACCTAACTAATCGTGATTGCCGGCGCGGCCTGCGCGGCGCGGACGCTCATTCGCGCGGCGACCTGACGCGCGAGGGCGCGCAACACTTCCGCGGCCGCGCCCGGCTCGCGCTGAGCCACCGCGGGCACGCCCGCATCGCCGCCCTGGCGGACCTTGACGTCGATCGGGACGCCGCCGAAGTACTCCAGCTCGTTGCGCTGCGCGAACCGCTCCCCGCCGCCGCGGCCGAAGATCTCGGTCGCCTCACCGCAGTGCGGGCAGATGAAGTTGCTCATGTTCTCGACGATGCCCATCACGGGCACGCTCATGCGCCGGAACATCGCCAGCGCCTTGCCCACATCCGCCAGAGCGACGTCCTGCGGCGTCGTTACCAGCAGCGCACCGGAGATCGGGACCGCCTGCGCCAAAGTCAATTGCGCGTCGGACGTGCCGGGTGGCAGGTCGATCACCAGGTAGTCGAGCTCGCCCCAGTCGACATCGCGCAGGAACTGCTGGATCGCGCCGCCGATCAACGGCCCGCGCCAAACGATGGGCTGGCCTTCGGGCACGAAGAACTGGATGGAGATGACCTTGACCCCGTAGCGCTCGAGCGGCGTGATCTTGCCGTCGGGGCTGGCGGCCGGGGCGCCTTCGATGCCCAGCATGAGCGGTATGTTGGGCCCGGTAATGTCGGCGTCGAGCAAGCCAACCGACGCGCCCTCCATCGCCAAAGCAACGGCCAGGTTGGCACTCACGGTGCTCTTGCCCACGCCGCCCTTGCCCGACGCGACCGCAATGATGTTCTTGACGCCGGGCAGCAGCTGCGCCGCCTGCGCCGGCTGGGCACGCCGAACCATCGCGCCCCAGGTGACGGTCACTTCCTTCGCGCCAATGTTGCCCAGCACGCTGTGGACGTTGCGCTCGATCTCGTCCTTAAGTGGGCAGGCAGGCGTCGTCAGCTCGATCTTGAGCGAGACGGCTGAGTCGGAGACTTCGAGGTCCTTGACCATGTTGAGGGTCACGATGTCGCGCCCCAGCTCCGGCTCCTGCACGGTGCGGAGCGCGTCCATGACTGCGGTTTCCGAGAGCGCCATCAGCGGGCGACCTCAACGACGGTGAGCGATGCGGGAGCCGGCCGTGAGCGGCGCACCGGCTTCACGTAGCGCGCCACCATCTCCTTCGATCCGGCGATGCCCAACTGCTGGTACAGGAAGCTGAGCTTCTTGTGCTGATCGGCCAATATCGCGTCCTTGGTCGGCAGCTCCCACAGCTCGCGCTTGTACGGGCCGAGCGCCTTCTTGCGCGTCTTGTACACGAACACGTCGTCGGCTTCGCCGGGCTTGCGCTCGTCGGCGCAGTTCGAGTGGCACCAGGCCTCAATCTCCGCGTGCAGGTCGTGCGGGAAGGCGGGGTGCTCGTAGAGCGAATTCTGGAAGCCCGTTGCGAGGTGGATCTCCGCAGTCTCCACCTTGGGGAAGTGGTGG
>JARXKQ010000024.1 GCA_030271555.1 Chloroflexota bacterium
CGCTGCTCGAGCTGGGCGCGGGTTTCGGCCATGTCGCGCTCACGGTTCTCGTCGGCCACCTTCTTGGCACGGCTGAGGATCTCCTCCGCTTCCCGGCGGGCAGCCGTCAATGCCGCGACGCGCTCGGTCTGAGCGCTTTCGCGCTCGACGCGAGCGGCATCGGCGTCACGCAGTGCCTGTTCGATGCGTGCGCGTCGCGCGGCAAGGTTCGCCGGCAGATTGCGCAGGCCCAGGTACCAGGCCGCGACGAAGAAGATGATCAGGTTCGCCGCGAACGCGATCACCCAGAACAGGTTGATGACTACGCCTGTGCTACCCGCCTCGGCCGCCGATGCGCCGGGTTGGAACCCGGAGGCCAGGCTGGCCAGCGCCAGCAGATCCACCTGTTATCCGCCTAGCTGATGAAGATCGCCAGCAAGCCGACGACGATTGCCAGAACGCCGAGGCCCTCTGCGAACGCCGCGAGGATGATTGCGAGGCCGCGGATCGCGCCCGCTGCGTCAGGGTTGCGGCCGATCGCGCCGGCAGCCATGCCGGCCAGGATGCCGATGCCGATGCCGGGGCCGATGACGCCCATGGCCGCGAGGCCTGCACCGATGTGCTCCATGTGTTTCTCCTCTCCTTCTATTGGGGAACGAATCTAATGCGCCACCGAATGCGCGAGGTTAGGGGTGGGAACCGGATGTCCCTCGACGGCCGCCATTGCCTCTTGCGCAACGTGGCCTTGCTCGTGGCCGTGATCCTCGATCGCGAGCACGATGTACATGAGTGACAGGATGCTGAAGATCAGCGCCTGGATCAGGTTAAGCATGAATTCGAGCCCAAGGAGCGCGACCGGCAGCACGAACACCGTGAGCGCGGTCACGACACCCAGCGCGACTTCGCCACCATAGATGTTGCCGAAGAGTCGCATTGACAGCGTGAGTGGCCGGACGAAGTCGAGCATCAGCTCGATCAAGCCCACGAACATCGCGATCGCGCCGGCACCGATGCCGTTGCGGAACTCGTAGATGGGGAAGAACTTGCTGAGGTACTTGCGTGCGCCCAGTTTGCGGAAGCCTTCGATCTCGAAGATGAGGAAGGAGACGAGGGCCATGCCGATCGTGGCGTTGACGTCGCTGGTGGGGGCGCGGAAGTACTCGATGCGGCCAACGGGTGGGATGAGCCCGATCCAGTTCGAGAACAGGATCAGCAGCAGCAGCATCGCGAAGATCGGCACATAGGGACGAGCGGCAATGCCGCCGATGGACACGGCAAAGTTCTCCATCATCTCGTACGCCCACTCGCCGAAGTTCTGCAGGCGACCCGGCACACCGGGACCGCCGCGGCTCGTCGCGGCAATGACCAGCAAGAGCCCGATCGAGACGATCCACATCGTGACCATGGTCGAGGTGATGCTGGGTTCGTTGATGATCGACAGTCCGCCCGTGGCCGGCGTGGGGTTGTCCGTTAGCGCGACGATCACATGGGGCGCCGGGAACTCGAGCGTGCCATTGATGAAGCACACCGGGAAGGCACATTCCGCGCCGGGCTCACCCGGCGGAAACGGCGGGAACAGCGCGAACGCCATGACATCGAGCAGGGCCACGAGCACGAGCGCGGCGACGATGACCGTGCGCGTGCCAAAACGCGTTTTAGACCCGCGCTCGGCGGGCGTCTCAGGCACGTCGGTCATGTCCGGAGTCTCGTTCGACAAGGTCGTTCCTGGGCGGTGGAGTTGGGTAGCTAGTTGAGTCTGACGAGGAACCTTGTTATCAGTCTGTAGTCGGCGACGGCTCCCAGAGACGCCCCAGCCAGAAACCCAGCGACGACGAAGATTGGGTTGCTTCCGATCTGGAGGTCAAGCCAGTGGCCGGCCAGCGCTCCGGCCATCGTCGTCACAAATAGGACGAGGCCGATCTCCGAGAACAGGGCAAAGTAGGCGCCCATCTTCGGAACGTCGTTCACCGCTGATCCGATAACGCGGCGGGATTATACCAGCGGGTCATTGCTGGCCCTCGTCGTAGCTCGAGCGGTCGAGCGCCTCGCGCGCGCGCCGCGTGAGCAGCGACAGGACGATCCCGCCGCCCAGCACGATGACGAGGAACGCCGTGATCTGGCTGCTGCCCGGCAGGATCAGGCTGAGCGCCGCCAGTACGATGCAGATTGCGTAGATCAGCAGGACGGCCTGGCGGTGCGAGAGGCCAAGGTCGAGCAGCCGGTGGTGGAAGTGGCCGCGGTCGGCGCTGAACGGTGAGCGGCCAGACAGCGTGCGCCGGATGATGATCCAGAAGGTGTCGATGATCGGCACGCCCAGGACGAGCAGCGCTACCGCGAGCTTGGCCGTGCCCAGGACTGACAGCACGGCGAGCGCGTAACCCACGGCGAATACGCCCGATGTGCCGATGAACACCCGCGCCGGGTGGAAGTTGTAGCGCAGGAATCCCAGCAGCGCGCCGGCCATCAGCCCGCACATGACCGCGACGGCCGGCTGAACCGAGTCGCCGGTGAGCGAGACGATACCCAGCGTAGTCACGGCGATGAGCGCGATTCCGCCCAGCAGTCCATCGAGGCCATCAACGAAGTTGACGCTGTTGAGCATGCCGACGATCCAGATCGTCGTGATGGCAGCGACGCCAATGTCGAAGCCATAGCCCGCGATGTCGACAAGCAGACCGCCCGCGACCTGGTAAGGCGCGCCGCCAAACGGGTTGGGGAACTTCTCGATGCCGATGCCCAGCGCGACGGCGATCCCGGCGAGCACGAACTGGCCGATGAACTGCCACCGCGCGCGCAGCTGCAGCCGATCGTCGAGGTAGCCCAGGACGCCGCCCAGGCCGACGCCCACGAAAAGGGCAATGAGCTCTGGCATGCGCACTTCGCGCAGCGGTGGCGCGAAATGGAAGACGGCGTTTATGGCCAGGCCCGCGACGCCGACGATCACGAAGGACGCGGCCACGGCGATGCCACCGGTGCGCGGGATGGGCTTTTCGTGGACGCGCCGATCCATATCCGGCTCGTCGATCGCGCCCAGCCGCGCGGCGTAACGAATGGTGAGCGGCGTCAACAGCAGGCTGACCAGCGCGGCGCCGATGAGTGCGGCAAGGACTACCGGTATTGCGTCGAGCGCTGCCGGGCTCACTCCGTCGGCAGGCCGGGCACTGGGAAGCGCGCGCACATGTCGTGCACGCGGGCTCTTATCTCGGTCTTGGCGGCATCGTCGGCGCGGCCTTCGATGGCGCGCACGATGAGGGCGCCGATCTCGCGCATCTCGTCTTCGCCGAAGCCGCGCGTCGTGGTCGCGGGCGTGCCGACGCGGATGCCCGACGCGATGTTGGGCGGGTTCTTGTCGAACGGGATCGCATTCTTGTTGACGGTGATGCCGATCGCGTCGAGCAGCGTCTCCGCCTCGCGCCCGGTAACGCCGAGCGGCGTGACGTCGACCAGCATCAGGTGGTTGTCGGTGCCCCCGGATACGACGGCAACACCGTTCTCCTGGAGGGTGCCTGCCAGCACCTTGGCGTTGGCGACCGTGTGCTCGATGTCGGACCGGAACTCAGGCGTGTCGGCCAGGTGGAGGGCGACCGCCTTCGCGGCGATCACGTGCATCAACGGGCCGCCCTGCAAGCCAGGGAAGACCGTCTTGTCGACCTGCTTGGCGAGCTCGTTCTTGCAGAAGACCAGGCCGCCGCGCGGCCCACGGAGCGTCTTGTGGGTGGTGGTCGTGACCAGATCGGCATGGGGGAAGGGGCTGGGATGCTGGCCCGCGGCCACGAGACCCGCGATGTGGGCCATGTCGACGAAGAACAGCGCGCCCACGTTGTGGGCGATCGCGCCGATCCGCTCGAAATCGATTACCCGGGGATAGGCGCTCGCGCCCGCGACGACGAGCTTGGGCTGCACCTCGCGCGCCTGCTGCTCGAGCGCGTCGTAATCGATCCGCGCGTCGTCTTCGCGTACGCCGTAGGCATGAATCTCGAACCATTTGCCCGAGAAGTTGACCGGCGAGCCGTGCGTCAGGTGGCCGCCGTGGGCCAGGTTCATGCCCAACACCCTGTCGCCCATGTCCAGGACGGACACGTATGCGGCCATGTTGGCCTGCGCGCCCGAATGCGGCTGGACGTTGACGTGCTCCGCGCCCGGGAAGAGCGCCAGCGCGCGGTCCTGGGCGAGCCGCTCGACCTCGTCGACGAATTCGCAGCCACCGTAGTAGCGCCGGCCCGGCAGCCCCTCGGCATATTTGTTGGTCAGCCACGAACCCTGCGCCTGGAGCACCGCGGAAAAGGCGTAGTTCTCGCTGGCGATCAGCTCGATGTTCCAACGCTGGCGCTCGCGTTCGCGCAGCATCGCTGCCCACAGGTCGGGATCGACCTCGGCCAGCGGCGCCCAGGCGATGCGCGAGGAGGTCGAGGTGCTCACGGAGCCGAAGTGTAGTCCCGACCGAGCGCGGCGAAGATCGCCGATGAGGCGATGGCGCCTTCGCGCAGTACGACCGGTGAGCGGGCGGCCGACCCCGAGCAGTCGACCACCGACGAGGAGACGCCACCCCGCACCGGACCGTCGTCGACGACCAGGCTCAGGACGTCCGACAACGAGTCGATGACCATCTGTGCGGTAGTTGCCGGCGGCCGGCCGGTGACGTTGGCCGAGCTTGCGGCAAGCGGCCCAAGCAGCCGGGCGAGTTCACGCGGCACGCGGTGATCGGGCAGGCGCAGGCCCAGCGTCGCGCGGCCGCCGCCCAGGAGCAGCGGCAGATCGCTATCTGGGCGCCGATCCAGCACGAGCGTCAGGCCGCCCGGCCAAAAGGCGCGCGCCAGCTTCTCGGCGGTTGGCGGCAACAGGCAGATTTGGCGCGCCTGGTCGATCGAGTCGATCAGCAGTTGGATGCCCTTGTCGGGCGAGCGCTGCTTCAGGGCGATGAGCCGCTCGACCGGATCGGGCAGCGGCAACGCGGCGACGCCGTAGACCGTCTCCGTCGGGATGGCGATGACCTCGCCGCGGCGCAACGCCGCGACCGCCAGGTCGGTCGCCGCAGCAGCGCTACTTAACAAAACCTCCATCACGCGCCTTGGTCGCGCGTCAGTTCGGCGACGCGCGGCCGGCCGGCGAGGTCGTCATGGATCGTGAGCGCCCAGCCCGGGAGCAGCCTGCCAGCGGCGGCGCCCAAGGGGTCGCCTTGATCGGCGCCAATCTCGAGCAGCGCCAGGCCATCGTCGGCGACCGCGTGCGGCAGCTGCGCCAACAGCCGGCGAATGATCGCCAGCCCATCCGCGCCACCGTCAAGGGCAACGCGCGGCTCGAAGCTGGCCGCGACCGGCAGCGTCGGGACGACGTAGGTGGGGACGTAAGGCAGGTTGGCCACCAGGAGGTCGGCCCGTTCCGCGCCGGGAATGTCGGTCAAGTCGGCCTGGGCGAACTCGATCGCATCGGCGACCCCGTGGGCGACCGCGTTCTCGGTTGCCACGGCGAGGGCATCGCTCGAATGGTCGCTGGCCTGAAACGCAACGTCGCCGGCATAGCCGCGCCGCCGGCACTCGACCGCCAACGCGACGCAGATCGCGCCGCTGCCGGTGCCCACGTCCCACACCAGCAATGGCCGCGCGTCCGCCGGGCGGGGAGCGTCCGTCAGGCGCGCCGCGATACGATCCAACGCGAGCCCCACGAGCGTCTCGGTTTCCGGCCGCGGGATCAGGGCCCGCTCGTCCACGCTCAGGGCGAGGCCGTAGAACTCCTTCAAACCGCGCAAATAGGCCACCGGAACGCCACTCGCACGCCGTTCGATTAACCTCTGAAACGTCTCCTGCTGTCCGGCGGAAACCACAGAGTCGCCCTCCGCCAACAGCGTCGCCCGGCCCACTCCAAGCACGTGGCCCAGCAAAAGCTCGGCATCGAGCCGCGGCGTTTCTGACCCGGCCCCGTCCAGCGTCTGGCTGCCGGCGCGCAGCAGAGCGGCGACGTTAGAGGCGGACGACGACATCAAGGTCGGCCGTCCGCCGCAGCACCTCGACCGAGATCGACCCGTCCTGCGCGGCGAACTCGAGATCCACCTGGGCATCGCCAACGCGCAGGCCGCGCACCCGCAGGCCGGGCAGCCACGTCGGCAGCGCCGGCCGCTCCAGCTCCAGCCGCTTGGCGCGTGCGTCGGGCCGTAAGCCCAGGGTTGCCGCCATGAGGTGAAAGAGCGAGCCCGCCGCCCAGGCCTGGGGCGAGCACGCGACCGGGTACGGCACCGGTAGCGGCGATGCCGCGCGGGTGAAGCCGCAGAAGAGCTCGGGGAGGCGGGCCTCGCGAAAGTGAGCGGTCGCTTCGAAGAGCGCGCCGGCAACCAAACGGGTTTCCTCGAACAGGCCGTAGCGCGCAAATCCGGCGGCACAGATGGCGTTGTCGTGCGGCCAGATCGTGCCCAGGTGATAGCCGATCGGGTTGTAGCCGACCGTGTCGGCCGAGAGGGTGCGGATGCCCCAGCCGCTCCACATGCCGCCGCTGGTGAGCACCTCGGCCGTTCGAGCAGCGTGGTCAGCGCTGGCGATGCCCGTCCACAACGCGTGGCCCGCGTTGGACCCGATGCCCGTGACCTGGCGCTTGGCACCGTCGAGCGCCATCGCGTAGGTGCCCGCATCCTCCATCCAGAACGCTTCCTCGAACCGTTCGCGCAGCTTGTCAGCCGCAGCGTCCTGCTCCGCGGCCAGCTTGGCGTCGCCCTTCAGCCGGGCCAGCCGGGCCAGCCCGCGCCGCGCGGCATACGCGTACCCCTGGACCTCGACCAGCGCGGTCGGCCCGTCTGCCAGGCTGCCGTCGCGATTGCGGACTGAGTCGGCTGAGTCCTTCCAGCCCTGGTTGACGAGGCCGCGCTCGGACTGGCGCTTGTATTCGATGAAGCCGTCGCCATCGAGATCGCCGTACTGGTCCATCCAGTTGAGCGCCGCGAGGGCGTTGGGCCACAACCGATCAACCAGCGCCATATCCCCGGTCCAACGCTCGTATTCATCGAGCAGCATCAGCCAGAGCGGCGTCGCATCGACTGTGCCGTAGTACGGCGTGTGCGGAATCTCGTTGGTCCGCGCCAGCTCGCCCGTGCGCAGCTCGTGCAGGATCTTGCCCGGTGCCGCGTCGCGGAACTCGTCCACCTTCGTGGCCTGCAGCCGCGCCAGGATGGACAGAGTGGCCTGGGCGATCTCCGGCCGCACAGCCAGCAGCTGCAGACTCGTGATGATCGAGTCACGCCCAAACAGGCAGCTGAACCACGGCACGCCCGCGGCGATGTAGCGCTCGCCCGGTGCTGGGCCATCGTTGACGAGCAGATTGAGGTCGGCCTGCGACCGCTCGAGCGCGCGCTCGGCCAGCACATGGCTGGTTTCGATCGTGGCGCCGGCCGACCATGGCCGCGGCGGCACATGGGCTGGGCCGCCATCGAGCGCTTCCGCCCGAACCTCGATCGCCAACGTCTCACTCTGACCCGGCTCGATGAGCCAGTCGAGCTCGAGCGTGGTGCCTGCAACGTCGAGCCCCGGGTCGGGCACGGTTACCGCAACACGGTGCATGGGTGGCGTGGTGGCGATAATCGTACGGCGTACGGTTAAGTCCAAACCGCGGTAGCTGAACGTCACGCCGTCGCTCGTCCACTCGTTGGCGAGTCGATCGCCACGCCGCGGCCGGACGAGGCCGCGCAACTCGAAGATGTCCGCGTAATCGGCGTCGAGCACCAGGGTCAGGCGGGCGCGCTGGGGCAGCGTCGTGTAGTTGGTGACGGTGATCCGCTCGCGCAGCCCATCGCTCACCGTTCTGTCGCGGACCACGGCCAGCGAGTGGCGCCGGAGGATGATCTCGTCGCCGTCGACGTCGGCGCCCTGGTCCAGCAGATCCGGGTTGGCCATCTGGATGACGCTGTGCTGCGACGCGGCTGGGCCGGCGCGCAATACGACTGGGTGAGTGCCGTTGAGCAAAAGGTCGTAGGTCGACAGGAAGCGCGTGTCTCCCAGGAACAGGCCCAAGCCGCGGCCGTCGGGCCGCGCATCGCCGTGGGCGTTATTGAGCATGAACATGTCGCCCGACTTGAGGACGTGCACGCCAGTGAGATCGGTTGCGCGGACGACCGGCGGTGCCGGCGCGCCGGGTACCGGCGGCGCGTCGAAGATGTCCGTGCCCTTGAGCTCCAGCTCGGTCGCTTTGGCCATCTGTTGCCCCCGTTGGCCTACTCGAGATGCGCCAGGCGCTCCGCCTGGTCGGTCGATATCAACTCGTTCAGCAGTTCGTCGAGGTCGCCGTCCAGGACGTTGGGCAAGTTGTGCAGGTCCACGTTGATGCGGTGATCGGTGACCCTGTCCTGCGGGAAGTTGTACGTGCGAATCTTCTCCGACCGCTCGCCCGAGCCCACCATCGAGCGGCGCACTTCTGCTTCAGCTTCATGCGCTTTTCGCTGTTCCTGCTCGAGCAGCCGCGCGCGGAGCACGCTCATTGCCTTGGCGCGGTTCTTGTGCTGGCTCTTCTCATCCTGGATCGCCACCACGAGGCCGCTCGGAATGTGGGTGATGCGCACCGCCGAGTCGGTCGTATTGACGCTCTGGCCGCCCGGGCCCTGGGAGCGGTACACGTCGATGCGCAGGTCCTTTTCGTCGATCTGCACCTCGACCTCGTCTGCCTCAGGCAGCACGGCCACCGTCGTGGTCGACGTGTGGATGCGACCGCTCGACTCAGTCTCCGGCACGCGTTGGACACGGTGCACGCCGCCCTCGTATTTGAGCCGGCTGTAGGCGCCCTGCCCGCGCACCTCGAAGATGACCTCGCGCAACCCGCCGATGCCGGTTTCGTTGGCTGAAATCAGCTCGCTGTGCCAGCGGTGGCGCTCGGCATAGCGCTTGTACATTCGATACAGCTGCGCCGCGAACAGCGCGGCCTCTTCCCCGCCCGTGCCGGCACGGATCTCGACGATTACGTTCTTGTCGTCGTTGGGGTCGCGCGGCAGCAGCTGCACCCGGAGCCGCTCCATCAGCTCCTGTTCCGTGGTCTCGTTCTCGCTGATCTCGTCGCGTGCGAGATCGCGCAGCTCCGGATCGCTCTCGGCCTCGTGCGCGGCGGCGAGCTGGGCGCGAACGGCGCGCAAGCGGCGATAGGTATTGACGATCGGCTCGATCTGCGATTGTTCGCGGCCAAGGGCGCGGCGCTGATCGGCGTCAGCGGCAATCTCGGGCCGCGTCCACTCCATCTCGATCTCGGTCAGGCGCCGCTCGAGATCGTCGAGGCGCTCCTCGAGGCCCATCAGGCGGCGTTGTCGGTCGCCGAGCCGGCTTTCTCCTCAGCGGCGGCCATGGGGATGGGTCGGCGCGGCGGATCGAAGCTGCCCGCAGGCGCCGGCTCACCGTTGGCGGCAAGCGCCTCCTGCATCGACGCGATGGCGACCTCGATCTGGCTGTCGTCGGGTTGTTTGGTCGTAATCGACTGGAGCCAGATGCCCGGCAGGTACAGCCAGCGCACATACCAATGCTGGCGATAGCGCGCGCCGATGCGCAGCAGTTCATAGGCAATCGCGGCGATGACCGGCACGAGCGCAATGCGGCCAAGGATGCTGATCCAGAGGTTCTGGCCCGCGAGGAGGCTGAACATCAGGATCGAGAGGATGATGAAGATGACCAGGAACTCGGTGCCGCAACGCTGATGCGCGGTCGGGTACTTGCGCACGTTCTCCAGGGTCAGCGGATCCTCATGCTCGAGCGCGTGGATGGTCATGTGCTCAGCCCCGTGGTACTGGAACGTGCGCTGGATGTCGCCGAAGCGGCTTACGAGCAATAGATACGCGACAAAGATCACGACGCGGATCACGCCTTCCACCAGGTGTGCCAGCAGAGTCTGCCCCGGACCGGCCACAGCTGTTGTCGCGGCCCCGGCAAGGAAGAGTGGCAACAGCACGAAGAGCCCAACGGCCATGCCGAGCGTGACAATCAGCGTCAGCGCGATCGTGCCTTTGCCCAGCTCCTGGCCCTCGCCCTCAGCCTGGACGGAGCCCGAGCGCATCAGCCAGCGCGTGCCGATGATGAGCGTCTCGTATAGCAGCACGATGCCGCGGAAGAACGGCGCCCGCGCGAAACGGTTGCGATGCAGGATCGAGTTGAGCTGCTCGTGGCTGGAAACGATCGAGCCGTCGGGGTGGCGCAGGGCAACGCCAATCGCATTCCGGCCGCGCATGAGCACGCCCTCGAGCAGGGCCTGCCCGCCAAAATCAGTTCGCGCCATGTGCCGGAAAGTCTAGGCCCGAGCGAGTCCGGGCCGGGCGATCAGAGTCGCGCCGTGCGCTCGAGGCGCTTCTGGAAGCGCTCGACCTGACCGGCCCGATCCAGCATCGTCTGCTTGCCCGTGAAGAACGGGTGGCAGTTGG
>JARXKQ010000025.1 GCA_030271555.1 Chloroflexota bacterium
CCCAGGACCAGGCCGCCGCGATCGGCGTGCTCGCGGACCGCGCCCATGACAGGTGAGAAGCGCGCGATCGCGCCTGACCGGAGGTAGTCGCCGTGGGCGAAGCCACCCGGCAGGATTACCGCGTCCGCGCCACCCAGGTCAGTTCGCTCGTGCCACACGAGCTCTGCCGACCCGCCAGCCAGCTCAACGCCGTGAACCGCGTCGCGATCGCAATTGGAGCCGGGGAAGACGACCACCGCGATTTTCATTTAGGTGGGCCCATTCGGGCCGTCACAGGCTGCGATTCGATCTGCCAACTTTCGATCAGGGGGTTTGCGAACAGCTCCTTCGCCAGGCGATCGACAGTCGTCCAGGCTTCTGCCTCCGTGCCGGCCTCTACCTCCAGGTCCACCCTTCTGCCAACGCGCACGTGATGAACGTTGACGGCGCCCAACTCGGGCAAAGCTGCCTCAACTGCACGACCTTGCGGATCGAGGATGCCGTCGCGCGGCATGATCGAGACGCTGAACCTGTACGCCGCGCTCACGCGATCACGTCGTCTGACAGGTAGCGCTCGAACGAGCCACCGGTGATCCGCTCGAACGCCTCCGCGTAGCGCTTGCGCGTACCGGCGACGACCTCGGCCGGCAGCTCCGGTCCGGGATAGGTCTTGCCCCAGTCGAGCGTCTCGAGATAGTCGCGCACGTACTGTTTGTCGTACGAATCCTGGGCTCGGCCGGGCTCGTAGCTTGACGCGTCCCAGAAGCGCGACGAATCGGGCGTGAGCACCTCGTCGATTAGGATCATCGGGCCGTCGTCGACGATGCCGAACTCGAACTTGGTGTCGGCGACGATGATGCCCGCGGGCTCCGCCGTCAACGTCGCGAACCTGTACAGCGCCAGCGCCTTGTCGCGTGCTTCTTCCGCGCGAGCCGCGCCCACCAGCGCGACCATCTGGTCGAAGGAGATGTTCTCGTCGTGGCCCACCTCGGCCTTGGTCGACGGCGTGAAGATGGGCTCCGGTAGGCGGTCCGATTCGCGCAGGCCTGTGGCCAGCGGGATGCCGCAGACCGCGCCGGTGCGGCCGTAGTCCTTCCAGCCGCTCCCCGCCAGGTAGCCGCGCACGATCAGCTCGACCGGCAGCACCGTTGCCCGGCGACAGACCATGGAGCGGCCGCGCAGCTCGTTCGCCTGCGCAGCGAACGCGTCCGGCAGCCCCTCGACTGAAGTGGTCAAGAGGTGGTTGGGCATGATCCCGGCGCGCTGGGTTTCGCGGAACCAGTAGCGCGCGAGGCCGGTCAGGACGCGGCCCTTGTCGGGGATGGGAGTGGGCAGGACGACGTCGAAGGCGCTGATGCGATCCGACGCCACGAGGAGGAGGCGCGACTCATCGAGCGAGTAGATGTCGCGCACCTTGCCCGAACGCAGGAACCCTGGTGCGACTTCAGCCAACGACATTTGCAGCCTCCCCTTTTAGTCGGTCGATGATCAGCTCGACGTTGCGCAGCATTTGATCGATGTCGAAACAGGCGGCGATCTGGTCGGCCGACAACCGGCTGGTCACCGACTCATCCGCCTCGATGAGCTCGCGCAGCTGGCGCCGCTCGTCAGCGGCCTTGAGCGCTGCCCGCTGGACGATGGCGTACGCATCCTCGCGCGCCAGGCCGCCCTGCTCCACGAGCGCGGTCAGGAGGCGGCTGGAGGCGAACAACCCCAGGCCGCGGTCCAGGTTTTCGCGCATCCGCTCCGGCCGGACGATCAGCCCTTCGACGATGCGCGTCAGCCGCACGGTCATGTAATGCAGCAGCGTCGTTGCGCCGGGCAGCGCGACGCGCTCGACCGACGAGTGGGCGATGTCGCGCTCGTGCCACAGCGCCTCGTCTTCTAGCCCCGCCCCGGCATACCCGCGCACGAGGCGAGCGAGACCAGCCAGCCGCTCAGAGGTGATTGGGTTGCGCTTGTGGGGCATGGCGCTCGAACCCTTCTGGCCGGCGCGGAAAGGCTCCTGCAGCTCGCCGATCTCGGTGTGCTGGAGGTTGCGCACCTCAGTCGCGGCACGCTCGATCGAACCGGCGCAAACGGCGATGGCTGCCAGGAACGCGGCGTGCCTGTCGCGCGCCACGACCTGGGTCGCGGCAGGCTCTATGGCGAGACCAAGTTCGGCCATCACCTCGGCTTCAATGTCGGGCCCAAGCTGGCTGTATGTGCCCACCGCGCCGGACAGCTTGCCGACCGCGAGCTCCGTTGCCGCCGCCGCGATGCGCCGCCGACCACGGGCAAGCTCGAAGGCCCATGATGCGAGCTTCAGGCCAAAGGTGATGGGCTCGGCGTGGACTGAATGGGTGCGGCCCATCATCACCGTGGCCGCGTGCTCCCGGGCCTTAGCGGCGACGAGATCCACCAGCGCTGCCAGTGCGGCGTCGAGCAGGTCCGCCGCGGCCCGACATTGCAGCGCGAGTGCGGTGTCGACCACGTCCGACGACGTGAGCCCAAAGTGCAGGAAGCGGCCTTCCGGGCCGCATGTCTCGGCAACCTGGCTGACGAAGGCGATGACGTCGTGGTCGGTGATCTTCTCAAGCTCGTTGATCCGATCGACGTCGACCGTCGCGGTGGCCTCGACCGCCGTCGTTGTACCGGCAGGGACCATGCCGTGGCGCTCGACCGCGCGAAGCGCCGCCAGCTCGACCCGCAGCATGTGCTCGAAGCGCGCCTGATCCGTCCAGAGCGCGCCCATCTCAGGCTGCGTGTAGCGCGCGATCATGCGGCCAGCTCCGCGGCCACGCGGCCGATATCGCGACGGACGATCTTGCCCGCAAAGTCGATTCGCGCCGCCGCCTCATACGCAGCGTCGGCCGCCTCGGCTAGGTCGCTGCCCCGGCCGACCACGGTCAGCACCCGACCACCCGCGGTCACCAGCACGCCCTGGTCGTCCCGGGCGACACCCGCGCCAAAGACCAGCGCGCGGGCCGCGCGGGCATCGTCGATGCCGCGGATCTCGTCACCCGTTCGCGGCGCGGTCGGGTAGCCGGCGGCGGCCAGCGTCAACGCCACGGTGCTGTCAGCCATGGTGGAGATCGGCGGCAAGCCCATGAGCGAGCCGGTGGCCGCGGCCAGCAGAACCGGCGCGAGCGGGCCGGGCAGCCGGGGCAGGATGGCCTGCGTTTCCGGATCGCCGAGGCGCACGTTGAATTCCAGGACGCGCGGCCCATCAGCGGTAAGGATCAGCCCTGCGAAGAGCGCGCCGCGAAATGGCGTCCCGCGCGAGGCCATGTGCGCCAGCACCGGCTCGAAGACCTGCCCGACGATCTCCTGGAGCCGCGTGTCAGCGAGGTCTGGCAGCGGCGAATAGGCGCCCATGCCGCCGGTGTTGGGGCCGCGGTCGCCCTCGTGCAGCTGCTTGTGGTCGCGCGCCGCGGGCAGCGCCAAGGCCGTCGTGCCATCGCAGATCGCGATGACGCTCGCCTCGCGGCCCGTCAGGAAGCGCTCGACAACGACGCTCGCACCGGCCGCGCCAAAGCGGCCATCTTCCAACGCCTCACGGATCGCCCGTTCGGCCTCGCCCAGGGTGGCGCAGATCGTCACGCCCTTGCCACCAGCCAGCCCGTCGGCTTTCACGACCAGCGGCAAGCCGATCTCCGCCGCGTACTCGATCGCACCCCTGGCGCTCGCAAATGCGCGGCCCATCGCCATGGGCACGACCGCCGCGCGGCAAATCTCGCGCGCGAACGCCTTGCTGCCCTCCAGCTGCGCGGCCGCGGCGCTTGGCCCAAAGCAGGCCACGCCTTCGCTTGCCAATCGATCTGCGAGACCGGCGACGAGCGGCGCCTCCGGGCCCACCACAACTAGGTCGATTCGCTCAGCGCGGTGCAGCGCCACGATGCCGTCGAAGTCGTCTGTGCGCACGTCTGGGCGCACATCGGCAACCGGCGCCATCAGCGGGTTGCCCGGCGCGACCAGGACGCGCGCCACGCCATCCTCAGTTGCGAGCCGCCACGCCAGTGCATGCTCGCGCGCGCCGCTACCCACGACCAGGACGCGCAACCCACTCATGCCGCGGCTCCGGCTCGGCGCCGCGCGCCCAGCACGCTTCCAGAGTTGACCATAAGCGTCTGATTCCGCTCCGGGCCTACGCTGATCACATCAATGGGCGCGCCGGCGCGCTCCTCGATCGCGGCAACATAGCGCCGCGCGGCGGCTGGCAGATCGGCGACCGACCGGCAGGCGCTGAGGTCCTCGCTCCAGCCTTCGAGCGTCTCGTAGACCGGCTCGGCGCGCTCGAGCTGCGCGACGTTGAGCGGCCACGAATCCACCAGCATCCCATCGACCCGGTATCCGGTGCACACCTTGACCTGGGGCAGGCCGCTCAGGATGTCGATCTTGTTGAGCATCAGCGTGTTCACGCTGTTGACCTGGACGGCGTAGCGCAACGGCACGAAGTCCAACCAGCCTGAGCGCCGCCGGCGGCCGGTCGTCGTTCCGTACTCGTGGCCCTTCTCGGTCAAGTGCTCGCCCACGGCATCCTTCAACTCGGTCGGCAGCGGCCCCGCCCCGACGCGCGTCGAGTAGGCCTTCATGATGCCCAGCACCTGGTCAACCTGGAGCGGTCCGATGCCGCCGCCGGTGCACGCCCCGCCGGCAATCGGATTGCTCGACGTCACGTATGGATAGGTGCCATGGTCCAGGTCGAGCATCGTCCCCTGCGCGCCTTCGAAAAGGACGTGTTCGCCCCGGGCCAATGAGCCCTGCACCAGGGCGGTCGTGTCGGTGATCGCCCACGCCAGCTGGCGGCCCCAATCGAGGGCCAGCGCCAACAAGTCGTCCAGCGCGAACGTGGCCGCGCCGTAGGACGCGAGTAGGGCGTTCTTCTCAGCAACTGCCGCGGCCAAACGTGACCGCAACAAGTCGGGCTCAAGCAGATCACCCATCCGGATGCCGCTGCGCCAGGCGCGGTCGCCATACGCCGGGCCAATGCCACGCCGCGTCGTACCGATAGCCGCTCCGCTGTCCGCGGCCGCGCCCTCGCGTGCTGCGTCGAGTGCCACGTGGTACGGCATGATCACGTGCGCCGCGTTGCTCACGCGCAGCTTCGCGGTTGCGATGCCGCGCTCATTGAGCATCTGCATCTCGGTCAACAAGGTGCGCGGGTTGACCACGACGCCCGGTCCCACGATGGGCGTGATGTGCTCGTGCAGTACTCCGCTCGGGACCAGGTGGAGCTTGAAAACCTCATCGCCGACGACGACGGTGTGGCCGGCGTTGTCGCCGCCCTGGTAGCGGACGACGGCCGACACATCGGCGGACAGCAGGTCGGTCGCCTTGCCCTTGCCCTCATCGCCCCATTGGAGGCCGCAGATCACGGTCGCGGGCACGGCTAACGCCCTGCGCCGAATGTTTCTGGGGACGAGGCTGCGAAGGTTAGTCCGGTGCCCTGATCGACTCCGCTGAGCGTGAGTCGATTGTGGCTGCATGCCGGTCTCACGGGACCGACGCCGCCATCGGGCAACAAGACCTCCGCCTTCTGTGGCCGTGAGCTCACGGGCTCCCGCGCCGCCGAAGGGCGCAGTCTAGCAGCGGGCCGTCGCCTACATGGGGCCTACGGACAAGCCCTTCGCCACGCGTCGAGTGCGAGCCGCTTGCGCATCGCGACGATGCCCAGCGTCGCCGCCTTGGCACAGAACTGGCCGCGCGTGAGCGAATACTCGATGTCGACGACGCTCTTGCCGGCGTCGACAAACGGCGTCACCAGGGCACATTCGCGGTACTGGAAGCACTGCTCCAGGATCGCGAAGTCAAAGTCCGGCTCGAGTTGGAGCGCCAGCTCCAGCGTGTTCTTGAAGCCCACGGCCAGCCCGCGCTCGTGGGCGCGCGCTGCCAACCAGCGGTCGAATGCGAGCTGGTCGGCCGCCGTCAGCGGGAAGCCCGAATCATTCGAATAGCCGTCGACGTTGTCGAACTCGACGCCGTCGAAGCCCTTGGCTGCGCACTGATCGAGTCGGCTGGTCAGGATCGGCCCGATGACATCGATGCGGCGGATGTCGAGCCACTTCTCGCCCGGCCAGCCGTCGAGTCCGCGGCCCTTGACGATCCGCGGGTAGCGACCCGCGTCGGGCCGCCACTTTTCCCAAGCGCCCGCGTTGATGTAGCAAACGACGTGACGCCCATCGGCATGGAGTGCGGCAACGGTGCTCGCCGCGGTATCGAACATGTCAACATCCAACACGGTGGCATCAATTGAGGGATTGAGCCGGCCGCTGAACTGGATCTGCCACGTGGTCCCCAGACCGGGCATCCAGCGGGCCGCGGCAACGCCAGGTTCCGGCCAAGCGGCGAGTGCCGCGAGGACGGCCATTCCTAATATCGCGCTGCGCCTCATGACGCACATCTTGAGCAACACCGCGTTGCGCGATGGGGCGACCGTGGGGTCAATCGGGCCGGACGATGGTCCGGGTTGTTCGCATTACAGCTCTGTTTCACAGTCGCGACAGCACTTATTCGATCGTGCCCCAGCACTAATCGAGGGGATTTTCGTGAACGTCGCACCAATAGGCACTCGCCGCTCCGACTACTCGGGCTTGCGGGGCCGGCTCATGCTGGTCCTCGCGATCTCTGTCGTCCTTATCGGCCTCCTGCCTGGCCCCGTCCAGGCCGGTTGGCTGACCGACGTATGGCCGGGTTCGACCGCTGAGCCAGGGTCTGAGGCCGCCCAGGTCCTCGATATTGCCCACCGCCAGGTTGGCAAGCCATACAAATTCGCCGCCGTGGGGCCCGACGCGTTCGACTGCTCCGGTCTCATCTGGTACGTCTTCAAGACGGCCGGGCTGGCCGATCGCATGGGCGACAAGCGCCGGGGCGCCACCGCCTATCTCAATTGGTTCAAGCTCAACCTGCCCAACCAGGTCTCACCGAATCTGGCCGACGCGCGGCCGGGTGACATCCTGATTTGGGGCGGCGGCAGGCACGCCGGCATCTACATCAGCGGCAACTGGGCCGTAAGCGCTCTGAATGAGCGCTACGACATACGCATTCACCGTGCCGACCCCATGGGCCTGCCCTTCACGGCAGTCCTCAAGGTCAACATGTCGCGCAACGCCGATCCGGATGCAACGCCCGATCCGAACGCCACGCCCAGCCCTACGCCCGATCCCAACGCCACGCCCAGCCCCACCCCGGCGCCCGTAGAAGCGCCCATGCCGCCGACAAGCTTCAGCGCGGCAGCACAGCCCGAGCTGACCGTCGCGCTCGACTGGGACGGCGCGACCGGGACCGGCCCGCTCAAGTACCGCGTCTACCGCAACGGCGTCTATTACGTCGGCACCAAGCTGACGACCCTGCTTGATCACCCCTGGTTGCCAGGCAAGTACGACTATTCAATCCAGACGGTCGATGCCAATGGCGCGCACAGCTTCCGATCAGTCGTCAGGTCCGTGACCGTTCTCTCCGATGGGACGCCGGCCAACGTGACCGACACCACCGCGCCCACCGTGCCGACCGGCCTGACCGCCGAATCACTGGGCGACAAGCAGGTTGCCTTGAGCTGGCAGCCCAGCACGGACTCCGGCCCCTCGCCCGTTGGCTACCTGATCAAGCGCGGCACCAAGATCGTGGCCCGCGTGTGGACTCCGACCTACGTCGATCGGCCTACAACGACGGGCACCTACTCGTACACCGTCGTTGCCTTTGACGGATACGGCAACAACGTCGCTTCTGATCAGGTCGACGGCACAGCCGACTGGTAGGCCCCCCCCGCGCGCGTCGGCGGCCGCGTGACTAACGCGTCCCGCTGAGAGACCGGCCCTGCATGGGGCCGGTCTCGACCTTTGTAAGGTTGCGCGATCGGGGCATAACCAAGTAAAGTCATTACAGACGCCGGTCAATCGAGTGCCCCAGCGCTCGAATGAACCCGTTTGGGAGCCATCTGCTCGTGCCCCAGCATGTGCAGGGAGGGGATGCCGTGAAATTTGCGCATGCCAGGTTGCGCTCGCCCGCGCGGAGCGGGCTCCGGGGCCGACTCATGTTGGTCCTGTCAATGTCCTTGGTCCTGGTCGGTCTCCTGCCGAGCCCCGTTCAGGGCGGCTGGTTGTCATCCACGTGGCCGGACTACGGCGCGACGCCCAACTCAGATGCGGCGCGCGTCCTTGAGATCGCCCATCAGCAGATCGGCAAGCGCTTCGTCATGGGTGGCATCGGGCCTGACACTTTCGATTGCTCCGGCCTCATCTGGTACGCGTTCAAGACGGCCGGCCTGGCTGATCGCATGGGCGGCAAGCGCCGCGGTGCCACGGCCTACCTGAGCTGGTTCAAGGAGAATCTGCCAAATCAGGTATCTAGCAACCTCGAAGACGCGCGACCGGGCGACATCCTGATCTGGGGCGGCGGGCATCACTCTGGATTGTTCATCAGCGGCAAGTGGGCGATCAGCGCGCTCAACGAGCGCTATGACATTCGGGTCCACCGTGCCGATCGCGTTGGATTGCCGTTCACCGCGGTCCTGATGGTGTCGATGTCGCGCAGCGACGACGGGTCGATCCCCACGCCACCACCCACGCCGACTCCGTCACCCACGCCGTCGGAGACACCTGCCCCCACGGCGACCCCGACGGCGACTCCGACCGCCACACCCCCAGCGCACTAGTCGGGCAGCGGCCCGAACCTCCCAGGCGACAGCTCGCGCGGAATAGCCGGGTCGCGGCCCATCATCAGGTCGACGACCATGTGGGCCGACGCCGGCCCGGTCGATATCCCCCACGGCCCGTGCCCGGCGCATATGTATAGCCCGTCGCGGCCGGGCAGCGCCCCGATCAGTGGTCGCCCATCCGCGCTAAGGGGCCGAGGACATGCCCGCACACCTCTGATTGGTGCATCGACCACGCCCGGCACGAACTTTGCCGCGAGGCGCAGTATGGGTTCCTGCCAGTCACGCGGGTTGGGCGCCTGGGCGAGGAAGGTCGAGCCGACGACTGACACCCCCGGCATGGACACGAGGCTGAAGTCGTGGTCGGGCCGCTCGTTCTCCATTGCGTCGGTGCCGATCGATGCCTCGATGCCGGCCTGCTCCAGGACGTAACGCGGCGGGTCGGCCAGCTCCACCTCCACGACTGCTCCCCAAAGCGCGCGTATGGGCTGCCACTGGCGGGTCGGGTCGATCAGCTCCGGTGACCACGGACCAGCCGCGACCAGCACCTGATCCGCGTCAATCCGCTCGCCGTTGACGGTCACGCCGGTGACCGCGCCACCCTCGCGGTTGAGCGTGGCCGCGCGGCCCTGGCGGATGGTTGCGCTGCGCTCCTCGGCCAGCGACGCGTACGCGTAGGTCGATGCGCCGGGCCAGACGGGGTAGCCGATGTCCACGCGGCAAGCCCACAGGTCGGGCGCCAGCGCGGGGTCAAGCGCCTGGAGCGCCGCGCCCCCAAGGACGTCAGCGCTCAACTCCGGGAATTGCGCCGCCACGGTCGACCCCTGGTGGCGTGCCGCGTCCTCGTGCTCAGTGACGAACAGCATCCCGCTGGGCCGCTCGGCCAGCTTGAAGCTCGTGGAGGTCAGGGACAGCTCGCGGTACAGCTCGATCGTCGCGCGATACAGCCCGGCCAGAACCGGGTCGAACGGGTGTTGTACGACACCCGAGTTGGCGCCGGACGCCGCAGACGCGAGCCCCTCGCGCTCAATCAGGATGACGCGCTTGCCTGCATCGGCCAGGAATGCCGCGGCCGACGTCCCGACTATCCCTCCCCCGATCACAACGACGTCGGCGCTCACCATCTGCCAGCCACGCCGGCAGGTTAGCGCCGCGTGAGGCTAGATCACGTAGTAGTCGCCGCAGTAGTTGTGCAGAGTCGCGTCGTGGTTGCCGTAGTCGACGCTGTGGAAGATCTTGCGGTACCAGTCGACCTCGTGTGTCGCCTGACCGGTGACGGTCGTGCCGTCGGCCGCGTACCAGAACATGGCGATGCGGACGTGGAAGTCGGCACCGAATTGAGATGTCACGCCGTACGTGCGCGCGGACAGCGTCGCTGCCGTGTCATCCCAGGCGTTCGCGGTGTGCAGACCGCCGGTGGCGATCGTCACGAATGCCGCGGCACCGTGATTGCGCCGCTGGATCAGAGCGCGCCAGCCCACGAGCTGCGTGTCGCGCGCGCCCGTCTTGTTCACCGCGAACATGACCGGCGGCTTGACGGTCAGCTGGTACAGCACCTCTTCGCCACTGCCGCCGCCTTCCTGGTA
>JARXKQ010000026.1 GCA_030271555.1 Chloroflexota bacterium
CACCCGCGACGTCCTGCTGACCCAGGTCGCCCGCGCGTTGGGCCTTTCCGCCGACCACCAGGCGGCCCTTGCCGTGCTCGATTCCATCCCCACCTCCGACGCCGAGGTCGCCGTCCGCGTTTTTCTCGAGCGCGGGCGCGTCCTGAACTCTTCTGGGTCGCCCGGGGACGCGCGGCCGCTGTTGCAGGCCGCGTTTGATGCGGCTCGCGCGGCGGGATTCGAGCACTTGGCGGTTGACGCCCTGCACATGGTGGCGATCGTCGCGCCCGCGGCCGAACAGGACTCGCTCAATCGCCGCGCGCTTTCGCTCGCCGCTGCCGCGGACGACCCTCGCGCTCGGCAGTGGCGCGGGTCGCTGCTCAACAACCTGGGTTGGACGCTGTTCGACCGCGGCGATCTGACGGACGCTCTGACCACCTTCGAGGAGGCGCTCTCCGCGCGCGTCGAGCAGGGCAAGCCGGCTGAGATCCAGGTCGCCCGCTGGTGCATCGGCCGGATGTTGCGCGCCCTTGGCCGGATCGATGATGCCCGCGCGATCCAACGATCGCTGGCCGCCTAACACGCCGCCGCGGGCACCGCCGACCCTTACGTCCAGGAGGAACTGGCGGCGTTGGAGTCGGCGCTCAGAGCAGGATCACCCCCGAACCCGGAATAGTTCGCCCTTCGCGCAGCGCCCGCATCAGCTGGCGCGGCGGCGTCGCGAACTCCGGCCCCAGCGCCTCAATTAGCTCCGGCAGCACCCGCCGGTTGTGTGCGCTGGCCGATAGGACCAGCAGCAGGTGGTTCACCCCGCCGTCGCGCTCACGCTCTCGCATCCTTCGAACCAGCCACTGGACATCGCGCACGCGCGTTTCGAGCTCAACGCCGACGAGCTGGACACCGAGCCGCAGCAGCATGTCCCACGACCGCCGATCGCCCACATTGGGCAACAGCACCTCTGCTGTGACCCGCCATGCGGGCGCCAGGATCGCCCTGAACCTCGCTGCCAATACCTGATGCCCGGCGTCGCGAATGGCCTCCCCGACTGGATGCATGCTTGCTGACAGCCCGAGTCCCAGGATGGATCCCACCTTGGCCAGGTCAACAAGGGACACGCTTGCGACCAACCCGGCCTCAAACCGCGCATATCGAGCGTGCGACCAACCCAATTCGCGCGCCACGGAGCGCACGCTCAGGTTGGCTACAGTCCTTGCCTGGCGCAATTCGCCCAGCAGTCTGGCCGTGAGCTGCTCGCCCCGCCTCCGTCCGCCGGAGACCCTTGTCTCTCGTGTCGCCACGCGTCCAGAGTGAAAGCGACCTCTTATCTCGCGCTTATCAGCAAGTGGCGCGCTGGGCGAGACAAACATCCGGCGAACGACCGTTCAGGGCGTGGGACACGCCACACAAACGCGGAATGGTCCGCTGGCCGTTCCAAATGTCCGCGGAAGAGGCCAAAGCGGCGGTCCGGCGGGCCAAGGCGTGGCGCTATCGGACGATTGTCACGCTGGGCGATCCGCGCCCGGTGCGAGGCGGGCGGAGGCGGCGGCTTCGCGGTCGAGCTTTTCGTCGGCCAAGCGGCCGGCACGCTCTTCGGCGCGGAGCCAGACCCACAACGCAAGGATCATCGCGATCAGGAAGACAGCGTCGCCACCGGCCCACATGATGCCACCGGCCAGCTGCTGATCGGCGAGCGGCGTTGGGCCCCACGAGCGGACCAGCGTCTCGTAGTGCGCGTACAGCGGTTCCGGCGCCGAGAAGATGGCCAGACCCAGGAACGATGACTGGGGCATGCCCAGGAAGAGGTAGGCGACCCGGCCGGGATGAGGAAGGCGCCAGGGCGACGGGTCGGCGCCCACGACCGGCCACCAGAAGAGCAGCGCGGAACCCAGGTACAGCGCGTGCTCGCCAAGGTGGATGTAGTCGTTGTCGAGCGCGGCGTTGAAGAGCGAAGAGAAGTGGCTCGCCCACATGACGGCAGCGAAGACGCACCACGCCACCACCGGAAAGGCGAGCACCTTGACGACGCGCGAGTGGAGCAGCGGCAACCAGAAGCGATGCCGCGCCGATGGCGATGCGACGCGCAACAGGAGCGTGATTGGCGCGCCAATCGCGAGCAGCGGCGCCGCGACCATCACCAGCAGCAGGTGCTGAACCATGTGAATCGTGAAGAGCGTGTCGTCGTACCTGCCAATGGGTGACGCCAAGGCGATGAAGATCGCCACCAAGCCCAAGTACCACGACCAGATCCTGTAGCGCGGCACCTGATTGTCCGGATGCTGGCGGCGCACCACGCCCGTCGCCCAGCGATAGATGAGCGCCGCCGCCAGCAGCGGCACGATGACGTGGGCCTCGAACGTCCACGCCAGCAGGACGCCAGTCGCGGACGCTGGCTCCGGCGCGACACCATGGGCCAACGCGCCGCTGAGAAGTCCCGTCAGCCAGCCACCCGCCGCGACGGCGAGGACGGCGAATCGCGCCGCCACCGCGACCGCGCCGCGTTCAAAGGCAATGCGCGTGATCACGCCCTATTATGTTGTCGCCCACACCCCAGACGGCTTTTCCGACCTCAAGACAGGGAGTCTGCGTGCCTTTGGTCGGCCTTCGGCAACGAATCGCCAGCGTCCGAGAAACTCGCTTTGCCACCGTTGCGTTCGTGGCCGTACTTGCGGCAATTTCGGCTGCCTGTTCCGGGGCTGCGGCGGGCCATCCCGGCTACGAACCGGGCTACGGGCCGGGCGGCCCCGGCCCGGGCTTCTTCCCGCTCCAGCCGGTGAGCCAGGGAGGGACCCTGGTCTCCAACTTCTACCCGTTCATCTTCTGGATCGCCGTTGCGGTGTTCGTCCTGGTGGAGGGGCTGCTGATCTGGATCGTGCTGCGCTACCGCCGCCGCCCGACAGACACGGAGCTGCCCAAGCAGACGCACGGTAATGGCGTGCTGGAAGTCATCTGGACGCTCATCCCGGCAATCATCGTGACGGCTATGTTCGTGTTCACCGTCGACACGCTGGGCAAGGTCGAGACCGCGCAGGATCCAGCTGACAACCCACAGATGACCGTCGATGTCACCGGCTTCCAGTGGCAATGGACATTCGAATACAAGGACAAGGGCATCAGCCTGACCGGCACTGGTCGTGACGGCCCCACGATGGCCCTGCCGATCAACGAGAAGATCCGCATCCGTCTCCACGCGACGGATGTCATCCATTCGTTCTACGTGCCCCAGTTCCTTTACAAGAAGGACGCGATCCCGGGCCGAACGAATGAGTTCGACGTCATCGTCCAGCAGGTCGGTACCTACGCCGGCCAATGTGCCGAGTTCTGCGGTATCGGCCATGCCGACATGCACTTCACCGTACAGGCGATGACCCCGGCCGACTTTGACGCCTGGGTCGCCCAGCAGCAGGCCCCACCGCCCAGCGCGAGCGCACTGCCGTCCAATGCGCCGCTCGTGAGCGTGACGTCAGTTGGGGTGGTCCAAGGCTTCACTCCCAAGGAGCTGTCAGTCGCCGCCGATACGCCGTGGTCGGTCAGCCTGACGAACTCGGACGCAGCCGTCCCGCACAACTTCTCGATCCACTCGGCCAACGCTGATGGCAGCGATTGGAACGCCCCTATCAACGCTGATGCTGGCGGATCCGTCACGTACCAGCCACCGGCGCTGGCGACGGGCGAGTACACCTTCTTCTGCAGCCTCCATCCGAACATGACCGGCACTCTCCACGTGGGACAGTAGGGAGCAGCATGGCGACAACGACTGTCACCCACCCCGGCACCATCGCGTACCAGGGCCGCCGGTCATGGATCTACGAATGGCTGACGACGACCGATCACAAGAAGATCGGGAAGATGTACATCTTCACGTCGTTCCTGTTCTTCATCGCCGGCGGCATCATGGCGCTCCTGATCCGGACGGAGCTGGCCTTCCCCGGCGTGCAGTTCGTCGACGCCGAGACGTACAACCAGCTGTTCACCATCCACGGCACGACGATGATCTTCCTGTTCGTCATGCCCATGTTCGTTGGCTTGGCCAACTTCATCGTCCCCTTGCAGATCGGCGCGGCCGACATGGCCTTCCCGCGGATCAACGCACTGTCCTTCTGGATGATCCCGCTGGGCGGCCTGCTGCTCTACTCGGGTTATGCCGTGGGCGGCGCGGCCAACGCCGGCTGGACGGGCTACGCGCCGCTATCAGCGCAGGGTGGCGCCGGGCTGGACCTGTGGCTCATGGCGCTAGTGCTGCTGGGCATGAGCTCGGTCCTGGGCGCGATCAACTTCATGACCACGATCTTCAAGATGCGCGCGCCGGGCATGACGCTGCTGCGGATGCCGCTGTTCGTCTGGAACACCCTCGTCACGAGCGTGCTGCTGCTGTTCGCAGTGCCGGTCCTGACGGCCGGCTTGATGATGCTCTTCATCGACCGCAACTACGGCGGCGGCTTCTTTGATCCGGCGCTCGGCGGCAATCCCGTGCTGTGGCAGCACGTGTTCTGGTTCTTTGGCCACCCCGAGGTGTACATCCTCATCCTGCCGGCCTTCGGCATCGTGACCGAGATCCTGC
Source organism: Chloroflexota bacterium (assembly GCA_030271555.1). Lineage (GTDB taxonomy): Bacteria > Chloroflexota > Limnocylindria > Limnocylindrales > CSP1-4 > JALYGJ01. Next base: position 4,538 of record JARXKQ010000026.1, read on the forward strand.
CGGTCTTCAGCCGCAAGCCGTTGTTCGGCTACAAGGCGTTCGTCTTCGCCACGAGCGCGATCGGTGCCCTGGGCTTCAGCGTCTGGGCGCACCACATGTTCACCACCGGCGCGGTGTACCTGCCCTTCTTCAGCTTCTTCACCTTCCTGATCTCGGTACCGACCGGCATCAAGTTCTTCAACTGGTTGGCCACGATGTGGGGCGGCCAGCTGCGCTTCTCGACGCCCCTCCTGTACGCCCTGGGCTTCATCGCCCTGTTCCTGATCGGTGGCCTCGATGGCGCCTTCCTGGCGGTCGTGCCGTTCGACTTCCACGTCCAGGACACGTACTGGGTCGTATCGCACCTGCACTACGTGCTCGTCGCGGGCGCGGTGTTTGGCATCTTCGCCGGGCTCTTCTACTGGTTCCCCAAGATGACCGGGCGGATGCTCAACGAACGCCTTGGCAAGTGGCAGTTCGTGCTGCTCTTCGTGGGCACCAACCTGACCTTCTTCCCGCAGCACCTGCTGGGCCTCGACGGCATGATCCGGCGCATCGTCGACTACGCGCCCAACCCGGGCTGGCCGGAGCTCAACCTGCTCTCGAGCATCGGCGCGTTCGTCATCGCGCTGAGCATCCTGCCCTTCATCTGGAACGTCTTCATCACGCTGCGTGGCCCACGCAATGCGCCCGACGATCCGTGGGAGGCCAACACCCTCGAGTGGGCAACGACCAGCCCGCCGCCCAGCTACAACTTCGACTCACTACCGCCCATCCGCTCTGAGCGGCCGCTGTTCGATCTTCGCCACGGTCTGACGCCGCACGCTGCTGCGGCGCTGCCCGCCGGGCCAACAGAGACCCACGATGAGACCCGGGCCGATGCGCCGGAGGGCTCCAAGTGACGGCCGACACCGGCGTGATCGCCGTGCCCCATCAGGAGCACGAAGCCGGCCACTCGGGGGGCATCAACACTGCGCTGCTGGGCATGCTGCTGTTCATCGGCAGCGAGACGATGTTCTTCGCCGGGCTGTTCGGGGCCTACTTCAACGCCCGCGCTGCGGCACTTTCGCAGGGACAAACCTGGCCGCCCCCTGGGCTCGAGAACGTCATCGAGCCGGGCATCATTCCGGTTGTCGCCACGATCATCCTGATCGCCTCGTCCTTCACCATGCAGTGGGGCCTGTGGCGTATCCGCAAGGGCGATAGGACCGGCATGAACCGCGCGTTGGCCGTAACTTTCGTCATGGGCGCCGTCTTCCTGGGGATGCAGGCCTTCGACTACTACTCGCTCGTGATCGAGCATGGCTTCGGCATCAACAGCGGCATCTATGGCACGTTGTTCTTCACGATGACCGGCTTCCACGGCGCGCACGTCTTCGGCGGCGTCATTGGCATTGGGATCATCCTGCTGCGCGGCGTCGCCGGTCAGTTCTCAGGTAAGCACCACGTCGCTGTCGAGGCGGTAAGCGCCTACTGGCACTTCGTCGATATCGTGTGGATCTTCCTCTTCTCGACGCTCTACTTCCTCAAGTAGGAGTCGCGCATGTTTGCCTGGCGCAACGCACTGATCCTGGGCGTGATCTTCATGGCGGTGGGCACCGCCTATTTCTTCCTGAACGGCCACACGGTGGGGCTTGACGTCGCCGGCGCGACGATGCTCCTCGTGCTTGGCTTCGCCATGGCGTTCGTGTTTGCCATCCTGCTGCGCGGCTCGCGCGAGCTATAGCGCCGGCGCAGGCACGCACCGCGCCTAGATTGAGCGGCGAATGATGTTCGAAGGCCAGTCGATCATCGACATGCTCTTCCAGCTGCTCCAGCAGCTGCTGATTCCCAATTGGACCGACCTGATCGCGCTCTTGCCGTGGGTGCTGATCGTCCTGGTCGCCTTCTGGCTCGTCTTCACCGTGCTGCAGTGGCAGCGCGCCGGCGCACGCAACCGCTCGCGGGTGCCGCGCCGCGCGCCCGGTTCGCCGCCGCCCGGGGTGCATATGCCCGGGCCGTCGCGCTGGCCGTTCGTCGTGCCCATCGGCGCCGCGTTCCTGCTGGCATCACTCGTGCTCGTCCCCCGCGACGCGACAAACAATCCAACTGAGCCGCTCAACCTGCCGCTGTTCGTGATCGGCATGATCGTGTCGCTCATCGCGATCGCCGGCTGGCTGCTCGAGGCGATGCGCGAGTGGCGCGCAACCGCGGCCGGCGCCCACGGCCCGGCCATGGCTGTCGCTCTGCCGGCACACGGAGCGGTGGCCACTCTGCCTGCGACCACGGAATCCGCGCCGGCAACGTTCGAGTACCCAGAGCCACCGCCAGGCGTGCACATGCCCGGGCCTAGCCCATGGCCGTTCTTCGCGCCCATCGCCCTGGCGGTGATGCTCTTCGGCGTCGTTTTCAGCGGCATCCTGCTGGTCGGTGGCTTGATCATGGGCATCATCGCCGCGGCCGGCTGGCTGATCGACGCGGGCCAGGAATATCACTCGACTGAAGCCGTGGGCCATGCCGTTCCGCGAACGCGCGACCCACGCGCCGTGTGGCCCAAGCGCCTGGTGCCGCTTTACGGCGCGGTGGTCGTGATCGCCGTGCTGGGCATGCTCGCCCCCACCGGCCTCGCTTTTCTCAACAGCTTCAAGCCGCCCGAAGCGACACCAACACCGGTCGCGGTGCCGGCCGTGCCCCAGATCAGCGCCAGCAGTGCCGTCTCCTTCGACAGCAAGCTGCTGATCGTGCCTGCCGGCCGTCCGTTTGACCTGGTGTTCGACAACAACAACGCCGGCGTGCCGCACAACGTCAAGATCGGCGACTCGGCGGCGATGGCTACAGTCATCTTCGACGGCGAGGTCGTCACGGGCGCGGCGCAGGTCACTTATCACGTGCCGGCGATCAGCCAAGGGGACTACTACTTCGAGTGCAAGATCCATCCGAACATGAACGGGACTCTCAGGGCGCTGCCGGAGTCGACCAGCCCGCAACCAGGGGCATCGCCGGCGCCCTAACGGGCATGCCGCGCGTCGCCCTGGTGGCGCTGGCGCTGGTGCTGGCGATCCCGATCATCTACATCGGTTCGCAGATCAGGCTGGGCGGCACGGCCGACCCAAGCACGATCGTGGTTGGCCGCGACCCACTGTTGGATCAGCCCGCGCCCCAGATCAGCCTAACCACCGTCGATGGCCGACAGGTGTCTCTGTCGGACTACATCGGCCGGCCGGTCATCGTGAACTTCTGGGCGAGCTGGTGCGTGCCATGTCGTGACGAGTTCCCGCTGCTGGCCGCGGCGCGCGCCCAACATCAGGCAGAGGGGCTCGAGATCCTGGGCGTCATCCACGACGACTCCGCGCAGAGCGCCGCGGCCTTCGCGGCCACGTACAACGCTGAGTGGCCGTTGCTGGTCGACGCGAGTGACCTGGCATGGACCGCCTATCACGGGGCGTTCGTGCCGGTCAGCTACTTCATCGATCGCGCCGGCGTAGTGCGCGCGGTGAGCTACGGCCCGCCTCCCTCGGAAAACCTGGACCAGGTGCTGGCCAAGATCCTTTAGCGCGCGACCGGCGCGCCTGACCGGAAAATGAAACGACCCCGGGAGGCGGGTCCGCGGGGTCGCTTCGGTCAATGTGCGGTTGTTCGTGGGACGCTTGGTTGCGGGGGACGGATTCGAACCGCCGACCTTCGGGTTATGAGCCCGACGAGCTGCCGCTGCTCCACCCCGCCCGCGGAGTTTAGGCCATGACCGCCGATTGCGCCTCCGAACGGACCTTGAGGGCCGATTTCCACGCTTCGAGTGCCTCCGGCCACCAGCGATCAAGCATCACATCGTCGCCGTACCACGGCGAGCCGATCATGCCGTGGCGCACATCGTCGTAGGTCAGTTGCTTGGCGCCTTCGAGGTGGACCGCCGAGTAGGGCACGATCCCATCGCCCAGATCCTGGGTCTCGTCGCCCACCGCGATCGAGAAGAGCTCATTGGCCGCGACCCCGGCGAGGCCGGGAAACTCGGCGCCGGGCGTGCGCCCACCCACGGTGACGTAGGCCGTGCGTGGTGCGAAGTACGCGCCGGGGTTGATGCGTTCGAGGAAGGCGGTCGCCGCATGCCCGGCGTGCATGTAGCGGTTCTGCAAATGGATCAGGCCATGCGGCGTGCCCAGGGTGACGAGGCAACCAACCGCATCGTGGACGTTGGCGATGCGGCCGTTGAAGGGTTGATCGGCCATTGCCAGTCGCGCGGCAATGCCACCCGCCGAGTGGCCGACGACGATGATCGGCGCGTTGCCCGCCGCGTGATAAGTCGCGGCGATCGCGTGGCCGGTCCGGCGCAGGACCGCACCGAAACCCAGGAAAGCGGCGAGCAGCCAGTCGGGCGTCCACAACGGCGCGATATCGACTCGAGCCACTCCCCGCTGGAGCAGCCGCGCCCGGAGCGGCCAGTAGTTGACCGGCGCAGTCGCGAACCCGCCCACGATCAGAACGCTGGGCTGGCCGCCGTTGCGCCAGCGGCTATGAGCCAAGGAACTCGACCTTGACCGGCTCGAATCCGTCGGCGAGCGTGAAGCCGAAGACCTGCGCGTAGAACGACGCCTCCGCTTCGAGCGAGCGGCGGATGTTCGCTGCTTGGCGGAAGCCGTGGCCCTCGCCGTCGAACGGCAGGTATGCGTGCGGGATGTGGCGTTGCTTAAGCGCTTCCACGATCCCCTCTGCCTGGGCGATCGGCACGACCATGTCATCGCGCCCCTGCAGAACCAGTAGCGGCACCTTGAAGCCATCGACGTGATGGATGGGCGAGCGCTCGCGGTACAGCTCCATCGCCTGCGGATACGGACCGATCATCTGGTCCATGTAGCGCGACTCGAACTTGTGCGTCTCGCGCGCGAGCGCCTCGACGTCGCCCACGCCGAAATACGACGCACCAGCGGCGAAGACGTCATGGAATGCCAACGCGCACAGCGTGGTGTAGCCGCCGGCGCTGCCGCCACGGATGGCCATGCGCTGCGGATCGACGTCGCCCCGCGCCGCAAGGTACTGCGCAGCGGCGATGCAGTCGTCCACGTCGTAGACGCCCCATTTGCCATAGAGCCTGCGCATGTACTCGCGGCCGTAGCCGTTGGAGCCGCGGTAGTTAACGTCCACGACGGCGAAGCCGCGGCTGGTGAAGAACTCCTTGCCCAGATCGAGCATCGCCGGCGACAACGATGTCGGACCGCCGTGGTTGAAGACGACGAGCGGTGGCCGCTCGTCCGCGGGGCCGGCGTAGCCCGGGTTCGTCGGCGGGTAGTACCAGGCATGAGCCACATCGCCATCGCTCGTCGGGAAGGTGATTGCCTCAGGCTGTGACACGAACGCCGGGTCGACGCTCAGCTCGTAGGCCTCGCGCAGGACGCGCCGCTCCCCGGTAACCAGGTCCATCAGCACGACTGCTGGTGGCTGGGTGTGCGACAGGCCGATGTACAGCACCCGGCTGCCGCGGACCTGAACGAGGCCGATCGACGTATCGGGCACATCGATGCGGGTCGCTGCGCCAGCGACCGGGAAGCGCCACAGCTGGTCCGCACCCGCGCGACGCACCATGGCCACGATCGTCCCGTTCGGTTCGATGCCGTACCACGACA
>JARXKQ010000027.1 GCA_030271555.1 Chloroflexota bacterium
CGTCATCGCAAAGGCCAAGGCCGCCCAGGACACGACCGACCAGCAGGCGGCGGCCATCGCGCGCCTGCGCGACATGGAGAAGAAGGCGCCTGAGGCACTGGATCGGCTCGAGCAGCAGCTCACTTCTGTCGACAGCAGCGTGGACAAGGCGAAGATCGCCGCGGGCCGGCTAGCGCGCTATGCCGAGTCCAGCACGGCCGCTGTCGGGACCAACATCGAAGCGGCGCTCAAAGAGATCCTCACCGCGCGCAACCTGCTGCGCGAAGGCCGCGAGCAGCTCAGCGCCGACGCACCGGCCAGGGCTGCGGTGGCGGCCAAGGGCGCCGAGGACGCCCTCACTGATGCCACCGCGCTGCTCGCGGCCATCACCAACCTGGCCGACTCGCTCGACCGTGCGACGGCGGACCTGAAGGTTCAGCTGGAACACGCGTCGAGCAGTGTCGAGTCGGCGGCCGCACAGATCGCCGCGGGACCGCCAGTGCCGGCGCTCACGGCGCAGCTGACCGATGCCCAGAACGCGCTCGCCGAGGCGCACCGCCTTGCTAACGCGCCGCGAGCCGACGCGCTCGAGGCGGCGCGCAAGACGACCGACGCCAACGCCATCGCCGACAAGCTGCTCGCCGGCGTACGCCAGGCGCAGGACGCGCGCAAGCGCGCCATCCAAAACGCGAACGGCGCCATTGCCACAGCGCGAGCCGACATCTCGCGCGCCAGCAATTACATCGACGGCTACCGCCGCACGCGGCCCATCGGCCGTGAACCGCGCAACCGGCTGGCCGAGGCGCAGCGCCGGTTGGGCCTCGCGGAACAGGCGCTGCCAACCGACTTGGACCAGGCGCTCGAGCACGCCCGCGCCGCTGACGGTCTCGCCAACGAGGCATACACGCTGGCCGTGCAGGAACAACCGAATGGTCAGCAGTTCGACATCAATACAGCCCGGCCGGACGACTCGCTTGGGTCGCTCGTGCTCGGCGCTATCCTCGGTGGCATGTTCGCCGGCCGCGGTGGAGGGTTCGGTGGCAACTGGGGCGCCCGAGGATCGGGCGGGTCGGCCAACAAGCCGACCGGTTTCTCTGGCCGTGGCGGGGGCGGCTTTGGTGGTGGCAGATCAAGCGGCGGCAGCTTCGGCGGCCGTGGCTTCGGCATCGGCAGTTTTGGATCGGGCGGCTTCCGCGGTGGCTTTGGAGGCGGCTCATCAGGTGGATTCGGTGGCGGTCGCTCGAGCGGCGGCCGCTGGTAGAAGAAGGAGTACTCACGTGGCAGAAACGATCCTGGGGCGCATCGGCCAGCTGGTCCGCGCCAATGTCAATGCGCTGTTGGACTCAGCCGAGGATCCCGAGAAGATGCTCGATCAGCTGGTCCGCGACTTCACCAACAACATCGAAGAAGCCGAGCAGTCTGTCGCGCAGACCGTCGGCAACCTGCGCCTGCTCGAGGCGGATAACCGCGAGGCTCAGGCCGCCCAGGCCGAGTGGGGCGCCAAGGCCGCTGCCGCTTCCCATAAGGGCGACGAGATGCGCGCCGCGGGCAACACCGCCGAGGCCGACCGCTTCGACGAGCTGGCCCGCATCGCGCTCCGCCGCCAGCTGAGCTTCGAGGAGCAGCTGGCCACCTTCAAGACCCAGATCGACCAGCAGACGACGACCACCAATCAACTCAAGGACGGCCTGAACAAGCTGCGCGCCAAGCGCGAGGAGCTGGTCCAGAAGCGCGACGAGCTCGTTTCACGGGCGAAGATGGCGCAGGCCCAGATGCAGGTTCAGAGCGCGGTCAAGAACGCGTCCGTCATGGACCCCACGAGCGACCTGCACCGCTTCGAGGAGCGCATTCGGCGCCAGGAGGCGATGGCCCAGGGCATGGCCGAGGTGTCAGCTTCGTCGCTCAACGAGCAGTTCGCCGACCTGCAAAACGAGCAGGACGAGACCGAGGTTGACGCGCGACTGGCCTCGCTCAAGAAGCAGGCCTAGGCGTACTTAGGGCGCGGTGGTCGGCCCGCCGCGCCCCGGTCAGGCGAGCCGCGCGGCCTCGCGGCCCCTACTATCGGTCACCGTAGGGAGGTGGCCGCGTGACTGTCGACGGCCTCGAGGCGGACCAGCCAATAAGCACCGCGCCGACGCGGAGTCGCGGCGTGGTCGACCGGTTGCTGACACTGGTAGACCGCTTCCCCGGCCCGTCGTCGGTCTGGTTCGTCCTGTTCGCGGTTGCGTTGGTCGCGGTTGCGACCGCGTGGATCTGGGTGACCGGCGCAAGACCGGTCGGTCAGCTCGATCCGGAGGTGATCCCGCCAGCGCTCATGCTTGCGTACTTCCTGTGGCTCATACACCTGCTGAACCGCATCGCCGGTTCGTCCTTTGACGCCTTCCGTCCGGCTCTGGGAGCGGGTGCGAGCGAGCAGGATCGTTATCGGCTCGCTCTGACCTCCATCCCGGATCGGGTCGCCCTTGCGGCCGTCCTGGTCGTTGAGGTGGTCCTGAACGTCTCCTACTTCGGCACTATCCGGCCGCTCCGCCCGCCGCTCCCGGTAACTGTGGAGCTCGCTTCCGCCATTCTGTACGCGCTCGTCGCCGCTTCGATCGGCTTGCTGGTCGTGCACGACATTCGCCAGCTCCGCCTCGTAAGCCGATTGAGCGCCCTGGCCGCCAACGTGGACATTTTCAAGCCAGCCCCGTTGACCGCGTTGTCACGCCTCACGGCCGCTACAGCGATCGGAATCATCACTTTTGTGGCGGTCTATGCACTCACAGCTGGGATCACGGTGCCAACGGCGGAGCAAGCGGCGCTCCCCGTGTTCATCGCCGAGGAGATCGTCATGAGCGCTTTTGCCGTCGCGTCGTTCGTGTTGCCTCTCCGCGTCATGCATGCACGTCTCGTCGAGGAAAAGGTCGTTCTTCTGGGCGCCGCCCAGGATCGACTGAAGGCGACCCTTGGCCGCCTCCACGCCACTGTCGAGGCGAACGACATGTCGAACGCCGATCAGCTCAACAAGACGATATCGAGCGTCCTGGCCGAGCGCGACGTCCTCCTTAAGCTGCCCACTTGGCCATGGAGCACGGGGACCTTCCGCGGCGTCGCGACGGCAGTGCTACTGCCCATCGTGATCTTCGTGATAACCAGACTGATCGATCAGCTCATCTGAAGCGACGCTAGGACTGGGGCTGGGTGCAGTTCGGGCAGCGCTTCGCGGTGAGCGGAATGGTCGACGCGCACTCGGTGCAGGTCTTGGTCGTGGGCGCGGCGGGCTCCGTGCCCGCCTGGCGGCGCTTCTCCATCGCGTTCATCGGCTTGATGACGAAGAAGAAGATCGCCGCGGCAACGAGGATGAACGAGATCAACAGGTTCAGGAAGTTGCCGTACATGATGGCCGCCGAGCCCACGGTGATCGACAAGGTCGAAAAGTCGGGCACGCCGATCAGGCCCAGCAGCGGCGTCAGGATGTCCTTGACGAATGAGTTGACGACCGCACCGAATGCGGCGCCAATCACCACGGCGACAGCCAGGTCGACGACGTTGCCGCGCAACAGGAAGTCGCGGAATTCCTTGAGCACCCTCATGCCTCCTCAGCCCCCAATTTGCCGCGTTATTCGTGCGGCATCGCAACTCTAGCGCTTGGTCCTTTGGGCGATTCTCTGCAGCGCGCCCTCCAAGCCGGCATCGATGGCCACGCCGGGCGCGTCCAGATCAATGAACAGCGGCGCGTGATCCGAGGGGATGGGCACGCCCTTGCGCGCCTCGCGGTCGATCTCGGCCGCGACGAGGCGCGCGGCAACGGGCGCGCTGAGGAGCAGGTGGTCGATGCGCATGCCCAGGTTCTTGTGGAAGTTGCCGGCGCGGTAGTCCCACCAGGTGAAGCGCGCGGGCTCCGGTCGGATCGATCGATAGCCGTCGGTCATGCCCCAATCCAGCAGCGCGGCGAAGGCTTGGCGCTCCTGCGGCGAGACGTGCGTGCCACCGTGGACGGCCCTTTCATCCCACACGTCGATAGGTGCCGGGGCGATGTTCATGTCGCCGCCGACTACCAGCGCATCGGCCGGCGTGCCGCTCTCTTGCAGCCAGCGCAGCAGCCGCTCATACCAGCCCAGCTTGCCGGTGAAGAAGGCCGACCCGACGACACGACCGTTGGGCGCGTACAGGCTTACGAAGCGAACGCCGCCGGCGACGGCGCTGACCATGCGCGCCTCGTGGAATGGATCGAAATCGTCATCTTCCTGGCTCACGGTTGAACCGGCGCCACTGTTGCGCACCGGTCCGTCGCCGAAGTTGGTGACGATCGAGCCCGGTTCGATGGGCAGCTTCGACACGATCGCGACGCCGTTCCAGCGGCCCTCGCCGTGATGGATCAGCTCGTAGCCGCGCATCTTGAAGTCCATGAGCGGCGCATCGGCGTCGGACAGCTTGGTTTCCTGCATGAGCAGGACGTCCGGCGCGGCGCGGTCGAGCCATTCGATGACGCGGTCCATGCGCGCCTTGAGCGAGTTGACGTTCCAGGTGGCAATGCGCACAGGGACTAGCCTAGGGCGCCGCAGCAGCAACGGAGTTCCCCGATGTTGGCAGGTCGGTCAGAGTCATCGAAACTTCACGCTGTCTGTGTGACGGGAATATTGCTGCTCGCGGGTTGCACTGGCCCTGTGACGCCGCGGGCTACGCCGCAGCCGAGCCGCACCCCCGTGCCTACCGCCACAACAGTCGCGACGTCTTCGGCCGCGGCCACGCCCTCTGCGCCCGCACTCGACTGGACCGGCACCATTGCCTTCTCGAGCGAGCGGGACGGCAACTCCGAGATCTACACGGTCGACCCAGCCGGCAACCTGACCAACCTCACAAACAGCCCAGGCGATGACACGCAGCCAGCGTGGTCGCCCGACGGCACGAAGCTGTTGTTTTCCAGCAATCGAGACGGGGATTTTGAGATCTGGGTGATGAGTGCGGACGGATCGAATCCGGTCCAGCTGACGAGCAACACGGGTACCGATGGATTCGCCGATTGGTCGCCTGATGGGTCTACGATCGCGTTCTCGAGCGATCGCGACGGCAACGCCGAGATCTACCGAATGAACGCAGACGGTACCGACCAACGGCGCCTGACCGACGCCGCGGACAACGACTTTGGTCCGAGCTGGTCTTCAGACGGATCCCAGCTCGCATTCGATCGCGATCTCGGTGGGACGAACCTGGACATCTTGCTCATGAACGCTGACGGGTCCGCCCAGCAGCCTCTGATCTCTGATCCAGAAACGGACTTCTTCCCGTCATGGTCGCCAATCGGCGGAGACCTCATTTTTGCCAGCGACATGAACGGCAACATGGAGCTGTACGTCACGTCGGGCGGCGCGGCGAGCACGGCGGTCACTAACAATCCTGGAGACGACGTAGCGCCCGGGTGGTCGCCTGACGGCAGCCAGATCACGTTTGTGAGCACCCGAGACGGTAACGAAGAGATCTACGTAATGAAGGCGGACGGCTCGCAGGTCACTCGGCTGACGAACGACCCCGCCGACGATGGTGACCCGGACTGGCTGCCTTAAGTGGTCAGCGCGAGGAGCTGACGCTCAGCCGGGTCCACGTGGCGCCCAGCGTAGCAATTCGTTGACACCGCGCCGTCGGGCGGCGCACCATCAGCGTGTGACCGAGGGGAAGGGTCCCGACCAGCCCGCCAAGGAGGAGACCAACCTCCTCCCGGCCGATCACGCGCCCCCACCACCGGCCGCCCCACCACCGGCCGCCCCACCACCGCCGCCGAGCTACCAGGGGCCGCCGCCCCCTCCGAGTTGGGGGTCGCCGCCTCCGCCGCCGCCTGCGTACGGCTACCCACCAGGGCCGCCACCCGGACCGCCGCAGGGTTACCCGCCCCAGGGCTACCCGCAGCAGGGCTACCCGCAGCAGCCACCCGGCTATCCCGGCTATCCCGGCTATCCCGGCTACGGTGCGCCTCCGGGCTATTACCAGGCACCTCGACGCGGCATGGGCAGGGGCATAAAGGTGTTCCTGATCCTGGTGCTCGTCGTTGTGCTTGGCGTCGCCGGTTTGGGCGTCGCCGTTGCGAGTGGCGCGGTGAAACTCGTCGACTTGCAGCGATTGGTCGGCCAGGGCCCGGGTGCGATCTACGTCGACAATCTCAGCGAAACCCTGCCAGTGGCGCTCAGCCTGGAACTGTTCAAGGACGGCGACGTGGTGCGCAGCTTCGACGACACCATCAACGCCGCTGATGTAAGGACCTATCCCGACCGACCGCTTGGCCCGTGGCTACTGACCTTCACCGAGGCAGACGGCACGCCCATCGCCTATTGCCACTTGAGCATCGCCGGCAACGGCGAGTACACCTTCGTGGTGCTCGACAGCGGGATCCTCGTGACGCAAAAAGGGGTCACGCCAGCGGACGGTGAGCAGTTGAACATCCACAGCTCGTCGCTTTGCGCGGGATGGGGCTCGTGATCGTGGCTTCGCGGCGGCGCCGCCTCGCAACGCTGCTGCTGGCAACCGCTATTGCCGCGCTTGTGCTCGCGTGCGATAGCGAGAGCGTGATCACTGTCGAGAACACAACCACGACTCAGCTGCGCGTCTTCGTGAAGGTCCCTGGCGGCGGCATCGACAGCGTCACCCCCACAGCCGGCGAGCACTCCAGCGTGACCGTGCCGGACGCGGGCAACTTCTACGCCTTTGCCACGGTCGACTCCGATTGGCTCGAGACCGTGCGCATCAAGCGCGATGCGCTCAACGCCAAGGTGTCGAACCCCGATTCGCTGCGCAGCCTGTCGCAGGATGACCTCGCCGAGATCCTGCAGACGATCAACGACCTGAACCGCGAGATTAACCGCGTCCAGGACCATCCGTGGGATCAGGTGGGCGGTTGCACGGGCCAGACGGACACGTCGGGCGGCGGCAAGATCACGATCACCGACAACCCCGCCGGAGGGTTTCCGTCCTATCTGCTGCTGTGCGACTAGTTTCGACCGCGTGCGACAGGTCGAGGACTACCTGGCGAGGCTGCCCGACGAACGCCGGTCGGTGCTGGAAAAGCTGCGCCGGCTGGTCACGAGCACGTGCCCGGAGGCGGTCGAGGTCTTCGGTTATGGCATGCCCGGGTTCAAGTACAACCGCCGGCCGTTGATCTACTTCGCATCGTTCACGAACCACATGTCGATATTCGCCGTGGGCTACGAGCCGATCAACCGCCATCGGACCGAATTGGCCGACTACGAGCTCCGGGCGGGCACGATCCACTTCCAGCCCGCCAAGCCGCTGCCGGACGCGCTACTCAAGACGATGATCCGCGAGCGCATGGCCGATATCGACGCGGGTGCCGCGGCGAAGTCAAAGAAGGCGTAGCGCCAGGTCGCCCAGCACGTATCCGGCAATACCTGCGACGAGGCACAGCGGCAGCGAGTGGCGCGGCGTGACGAGCAGCGCTCCGGTCGCGGCGGCGAGCGTGTGGATGTCCGCGAGGCCGCTGCCCGGCAGGACGAGCGAATGCGCCGCGAGCCCCGCGAAGATCGCGGTCGGCATCCGATCGAGCACGTGGCGGACGCGCGCCGGCAGCTGCGGCAGGAAGACCAGGGACACGGCGCGGCTGGCGAACGTGATCGCCCCAACCAGCAGCATCAGCGGCCAGGTCATGCGTTGCCTCCGCCCACCGCGCGACTGGCGGTGCGGCGCGAGGGCAGGGCAACGACGATCGCGGCGATGATGGGCGCGTAGTCGAACAGGCCGGGCAGGACGAGCGCGATGGCGAAGACGATCAATGCTGCCGCCAATCCGCGCAGCATCCCTTCCTTGCCGCGCGCCGTCACGGCCGCCAAGCCGATGAACAGAATTGGGAAGACTGCGCGCGAAACCTCCTCGAGCGACACGGCACGCGCGCCCACGACGCCCAGGATTGTCCCGGTGACCCACGTGAAGTAGCACAGCACGCCGCTCACCGCCAGCACGAACGTGGCGCGCTTGCCGCCCACCAGGGCAAGCCCGAATGACTCGTCGATCATGAAGAAGCTCAGGACGGCGCGGCGCCACCGCGCGACTTCGATCCGCGGCCGCAGGACCGCGCCGAAGACGACATGGCGCAGGTTCAGCACGATCGTGGTGACGAGCAACGCGATAACGCCGGCGCCGCTCAGCAGCAGCGCCACCAACGCGAACTGGAGTGACCCGGAGAAGACGACGGCGGACATGGCCACGACGAGCAGCGGGTCGATCGTCGCGCTTGCCGCGGCTCCAAAGACCACGCCGAACACGCCGATCGCCAACGCCAGCGGCGCGGTTGTGATCAGGGTTGCGCGCAGCCCCGGCCCCTCACCATCCACGGCGGCGATGCTACCGGGCTAGTCTTCCGGGCATGCCAAATGCCGTCACCTATCACGTCCCCGGCGCGACCCTGACCGAACGCGAGCACACCGTTCCGCTCGACCACGCGGCAACCGATGGGCCACGAATCAGCGTCTTCACGCGCGAGGTGTCTGCCGAGGGCGGCGAGGCCAAGCCGTACCTGCTCTTCCTGCAGGGCGGCCCAGGCATGGAGGCCACGCGGCCCACGGCGCCGCCCACGGGCTGGATGAAGCGCGCCCTCCGCGATTACCGCGTGCTCCTCCTTGATCAGCGCGGCGTGGGCCGCTCCACGCCCGTGGGTGCGCAGATCCCGGGTGCGACGCCGCAGGAGCAGGCCAACTACCTAACCCACTTTCGCGCCGACTCGATCGTGCGCGACTCGGAGGTGATCCGCCAGGAACTGAATGGCGGCCAGCCCTGGAGCGTGCTGGGCCAGTCGTTCGGTGGTTTTACGTCGATGGCTTACCTGTCGATCGCGCCCCACGGTCTGCGCGAGGCATTCATCACCGGCGGGCTGTCACCCATCGGCCGCACGGCTGACGAGGTGTACTCGCGCACCTGGCAGCGCGCGATCGCCAAGAGCAAGGGCTACTTCGAGCGCTTCCCCGACGACCGGCAGCGGGCGCGGGACATCTTCAAACAGCTGGCTGACGAGGACGTCCGACTTCCCGGGGGCGACCGCCTCACGGCGAACCGCTTCCGCATGAACGGCATGTGGCTGGGCCGGAGTGACGGTTGGGAGCTGATCCACAACCTGCTCGAGCTGCCGTTTGGCTCGGCCGCGTTCCTGTGGGACGCCGAGGCCGGTGCGAGCCATTTCCAGCGCAACCCCATCTACGCAACGCTGCACGAGTCGTCGTACGCCGACGGCGTCGCGACGCGGTGGAGCGCCGCGCGGACGAAACCCGCCGAGGTCGACGCGGATGGCTACTTCTGTGGTGAGCACATCTACCCCGAGATGTGGCAGGACTACGGCGGTCTGCGCGCTCACGCCGCGGCGGCACAGATCCTCGCCGAGTACGAGTGGCCGCGGCTGTACGACGCGGCCGTCCTGCGCCAGAACGACGTGCCCGTCGCGGCGTCGATCTACACCAATGACCTGTATGTCGATCGCGACTTCGCGCTCGAGTCGGCCGCCACGATCCGCGGCCTAAAGGCGTGGGAGACCGCGGAGTTCGAGCACAACGGCCTGCGTGCCGACGGCGAGCGCGTCTTCAGCACCCTGTTCGACCTGCTCCACTAGGTCGCCTGCCCGCGGCGCAGGCCGCCCGACGGCCGCGCGGGCCGCCAACGGGCCATTCGGCACTCCCCGCGGGTGGCATCGGACAGGGACGATTCCGGCGGAACCGCCCAGCCGCAGCCGTAGGAGCACGCCCGAATGACCGCCGTCGCCCAGGTCGCGAACGAATTCCTGTCACACAAGCGCGTCGCCGTAACCGGCGTCTCGCGCACGCCCAAATCACACGGCGGCAACGTCGTGTTCAACCGTTTGCGCGATCGCGGCTACGAAGTATTCGCGGTGAATCCCAACGCCCAGACGGTCGAAGGTGTAACGGCGTATCCCAACCTCAAGGCAATCCCCGGCGGTGTCGACTTCGTGATCATCGCCACCCGGCCCGAGCACGCTGCCGCGACCGTCCAGGAGTGTCGCGACCTTGGCATCAGCCGCATCTGGATGCATCGACTTGCCGGTGGTGGCTCGTGCTCGCCGGAAGCGACCAAGCTGGGCAGCGACAGCGGCATCACGGTCATCGAGGGCGGCTGCCCGCTGATG
>JARXKQ010000028.1 GCA_030271555.1 Chloroflexota bacterium
ACGCCGAGCTCGTGGGTTGCCCTATCAGCCCCAATCAGCTGCTCGAGCTGCTCATCGCGCTGGCCACCGGCCGTCGGGCGCAGCTGCCCGACGAGGCCGTTTGCGCGACCTGCAAGCGACTCGGCAACCCGTGCATCCTCGTCGCCACCGGCGAGGCGTGCCTGGGCCCAGTCACCCGCACCGGCTGCGGCGCGTTGTGCCCATCCTTCAATCGTGGCTGCTACGGCTGCTTCGGCCCCAAGGAGGGCGCCAACGCGACGTCGCTCACGACGTGGTTCGAGGCGCTGGGCCAAACGAACGAAGAGATCGCGCGCGAGTTCGCCAAGTTCAACGTCAACGCGCCCGCCTTCCGCGCGGTCGTGGAGGCCAGGCGATGACGCACGGCCTGCCGCACGACACCGAGTCCGGCGAGCGCCACTTCAACGTGGGCCAGCTCACTCGCGTCGAGGGGGAGGGGTCGCTCACCTTGCGCGTCCGCAACGGCGCGGTCGTGCAGGCCCACCTGGGCATCTTCGAGGCGCCGCGCTACTTCGAGCGGCTCGTCGTCGGCCGTACGCCGGACGAGGTCATCGACATCGTCGCGCGCATCTGCGGCATCTGCCCGGTCGCCTACCAGATGAGTGCCGTACACGCCTTCGAGGCGCTGTTCGGCGTCACGGTCGATCCCCAGATCCGCGCCCTGCGCCGGCTCTTCTATTGCGGCGAGTGGATCGAGAGCCACGCACTCCACATCTACCTGCTTCATGCGCCCGACTTCCTGGGCTATCCGTCGGCAATCGAGCTGGCGCGCGACCATCGCGGACTCGTCGAGCAGGCGTTGAAGCTCAAGCGCACCGGCAACCAGCTGGTGGCGCGGCTGGGCGCACGGCCCATCCACCCACTGACCGTTCGGGTTGGCGGCTTCTCGCGCGCACCCACGCGACCCGAGCTGCTGGCGCTCCGGCCGGCGCTGGACGAGGCCTTCGACATCGCCCAGGCAACGGTAGATCTCGTAAGCGGGCTCAACGCCCCCGATTTCAAGCGTGAGCCGCGCCTCGTCGCGCTGCGCCATCCACACGAGTACCCCATGAACGAGGGCCGGATCGTCTCGACCGACGGCCTCGACATCGCCATCGGTTCCTGGCGCGGCGCCTTCGCCGAGGATCAGGTCGCGTGGTCGAATGCGCTCCAAGCCCGGACCCAGGCGGGTGAGGTCTACCAGCTGGGCCCAGCGTCGCGCGTCACCCTCAACGCCGCGCGGCTCCATCCGCTCGCGGCAGAGGCGCTGCGCCGGAGCGGCCTCGCCGAGGAGATCCGCATCAATCCCTACTGGAGCATCGCCGCTCGCGCGGTTGAGCTCGTCCACGCCGTAGCCGAGGCGCGCGACATCATCGACTCCTACGTCCCGCCGGTTCGCCCGTTTGTGCCGTGGCAGCCCCGCGCCGGCTCCGCCGGTTGGGCGACGGAAGCGCCGCGCGGCCTGCTATTCCACCACTATGAGATCGACGAGCGCGGCCTCGTGGCGAGCGCCCAGATCGTGCCCCCGACCAGCCAGAACCAGGCCGCCATCGAGGCCGACCTGACCGCCTTCGCGCCGTCGGTCCTCGGACTGCCGCACGCCGAAGCCACGCTCCGCCTGGAGCAGCTCATCCGCTCGTACGACCCGTGCATCTCGTGCGCGACGCACTTCCTCGACGTTCACGTTGAAGAGGAAGGCGACCGATGACCTCGCGGAAGGTGCGCAAGGGCTGGCTGCTCGCCTGCGGCAACCTGGACCGGCGCGACGATGGCGCGGCGCTTCGAGCAACGGCCGGTCTCCCTGCCGTTGCCTGCGGCCACCTGGACATCGATGACCTGCTGGGCGCTCCTGCCGGTCAAAGGATCGTCATCTGCGACGCGGCCGCGGGCGTGCCGGCGGGCCAGGTGATGACGCTCAGCTTTGATGAGCTGCTTGCCAACCCGCGTGGGCCGTCGCCGCATAGCAGCCATGCCCTGCCGATCGACCAGGTCATCGGTGTGGCACGGGCGCTTTCAACGGCCCCGATTGAGGGCGTCTTCGTCGGCATCGGTGGCGTCGATTTTGGCTTTGGCGAGGGCCTGTCCGCGGCGGTCGAGGCCGCGCTACCCAGCTTCCGCGCCGCGATCGAAGCGGCCGCCTGACGCCATGTGCCTCGATTTTCCGGGTCGCGTCATCGAGCGCGACGCAGACAGCTGTGTCGTTGAGAGTGCCGGCCGCAAGCGCCGCGCCTCGACGCTGCTCGAGCCTGACGTCGCTGTAGGCGACTGGGTCTACGTCACTGCTGGAACCGTCGTTGAGCGACTCGACGAGCTAACCGCACAACAGATCAACTACGAAATCGCAATCGCACGAGGGGCAACACCGTGAACCGCACCACCAAGGGCATCTCCTTCGCGCTGGTCACCGCGCTGATCAGCGGCGTCGCAATCTTCGTCAACTCGTTCGCCGTCAAGGCGATCAGCGACGCGGCTGTGTTCACACTTCTCAAGAACGGCTTTGCCGCAGTCGTGCTCGTGGCCGTGGCCATGCTCGCGACCCGCGCTCGCTTGGCTTTGCCTTCGGGCGGGCGGGCGTGGGCGGGCTTCCTCGCCGTGGGCGTGTTCGGCGGCGGCGTCGCGTTCCTGCTCTTCTTCACCGGCCTCGCCATGGCCAGCGCGCCGTCCGCGGCATTCATCCACAAGACGCTTTTCGTGTGGGTGGCGCTCCTGGCCGTGCCCTTCCTGGGCGAGCGCCTGGGCCTTCTCCAGATCGGCGCACTGGGCGCCTTGTTTGCCAGCCAGCTGCTCATCACCCCGCCGACCGGCGTCACCTGGGGCAGCGGCGAAACGCTCATCGCGGCGGCGACCTTGATCTGGGCCGTTGAGGCGGTCGTCGCCAAGAAGCTCCTCGCCAAGGTTGATCCGATGGCGCTGGGAGTCGGCCGGCTGGGGATCGGCCTCATCGTCCTCGTCGGCTACGTCGTCAGCACCGGCAAGGTGGACGCGATTTTGGCTTTGGGCCCGGCTCAGTGGACATGGGTCCTCGCTACCGGCGCTTTGCTGGCGGGCTATGTCGGCACCTGGTTCGCGGCGCTGCGGCTCGCTCCGGCCAGCGTCGTGACGAGCGTCCTTGTCCTGGGCGCGCCCATCACGGCCACGCTGGCCGCGTTATCGAACGGCACAGTCCCGCAGGCCCTCCCGCTCGTCGGCTACCTCCTCGTGGCCGTGGCCGCGGCAGCCATGGTCTTCGTGACCGCCCGCCGCGCGGCGCAACCGGCATCGGCATGACCATCGCCCCGGCCGGGGCATTCACCGCCCCTGGCCCGCCTGCTGCAGCGGCCGCTTCCGTCCCGGGGCCCATTCTGTTCGCACGCTATGCATTCGGGCCCAACCGCCTGGGCTACTGCGGACCGGACGACGCGGCCGAGCTGTTTGGCCAGGCGACCGGGGGTGGCGAGCTGCCGGCGCTGTGTCGTCTCGCCCAGCAGTTCGAAGGTGCCTACCCGTACCTCGAGTTGATCGCCCGCGCGAACGGGATCGCGGATCCACTTGACGCGCGCGTCGTGGAGGCCTACTGGTTGGGCAACGACCTCGTCGCGCGGGTGCGGCCGGCCGACCTTGACGGTTCGCTCGACTTTCGCTTCCGCCGGCGCGTGCGCGGCGATGGCTGGCGCTGGCTGGCCGACAAACCGGCCGCCGGCGCGCTGCCGGTACACGCCTTCCACGTGCTCGACGTCTTCCCGCGGCTGGGTCTGCTGCGCTCGGGCGCGCTCGATGACGTGGTCAACACGATCGACTCGTGCCGCATCCGGTGGGGCCGCGTGCTGGAGCGTGACGGCGACTGGCTGGTCGTGGCCGCAGTGCCCATGGCGCTAGCGGAGGGGAAGCTTGCCCTGATGCCGCCGCGCGTCGAAACCGTACGCGGCTGGCAGGACGGTCGCGGCTTCCTCGCCGACGCTAAGAGCGGCGACGTTGTGTCGCTCCACTGGGACTGGGCGTGCGACCTGCTCGACGCGCGCCGCCTGGGTCAGCTCCAGCGCTGGACGGAGCGCGAGCTGGGCATCGCCAATCAGACGATCTGAGTTGCTGGACGGCGCCTAGACTGCGCGCCTCATGAGCGAGCGACCGCTTCCCGAGGGCGAGACCCGTGGCCAACACGCGGACCACGATCACGGTCTGGTCGAGCGCCAGATCCAGGCGATCAACCGCTTCCCCGACCAGAACCCGCATCCGGTGTTGCGCGTCGCGGATGACGGCCAGCTCACCTACGCCAACACCTCAAGCGCGCCTATTAGGCGGGCGATGAACGTCGAGGTCGGTGGGCAGGTCAGCTCGGAGCTGATGGCCCGCCTTCGTGCGGCCGCGGTGGCCGGTGGCTCGATCGAGCTGCGCGACGGCGTGCGTGTCTATTCCGTCCTGCCGGTACCCGTCCCGGAGCTTGGCTTCATCAACCTGTACGGCACCGACATCACCGCCGAGAAGGTCGTCGAGCGCTTTCCCAACCAGAACCCCAACCCCGTTTTCCGCGTTGACGACACGGGCAAGCTGATCTACGCCAACGCTGCCAGCCAGCCGCTCATCGACGCGTTTGGGCTCAAGGTTGGCGACACGTGGCCAATGGAGATCGCCGCCCGCGTCCTGGCCGCGGTCGACGCGTCGACACGCGAACTGCTCGAACTCCAAGCCGACTTCCGGACATATGCCCTGCGCCCCGTCCGCGTGCCCGAGTTCGGCTTCATCAACGTCTACGGCACGGACATAACCGCCGAGTTGGTGGTCGCGAAGTTCCCCGGGCAGAACCCGAATCCAGTCATGCGCACCGATGACACCGGGATCCTGATCTACGCCAACGAAGCCAGCGCGCCGATGCGCGATGCGCTGCGCTTCACCGTGGGCGAGCCACTGCCGGCCGATCTGCACGAGCAGATAACGGCGCGTGTGGCTGCGGGCTCGCGCGTGCCCATCGAGTGCGTTGCCGGCGAGCTGTTCTACGAGCTGACGGCGGTCGAGATCCCCGAGTTTGGCTTCATCAACCTCTATGGCACCGACGTCACCGCCGCCCGTCAGGTGGCACGTGCCAAGGAAGAGACTGAGCGGCTGCTCCTCAACATCCTGCCGCCAGCCATCGCCAACCGGCTGCGTGCGGGCGAGCGCGTCATCGCCGACCGTTTCGAGGACGCGTCGCTGCTCATGGCGGACATCGTCGGCTTCACGGAGATGTCGAGCCGGCTTAGTGCCGACTCCTTGGTGGAGCTGCTCAACGATCTCTTCAGCGAGCTCGACGTGATCGTCGCCCGCTACGAGCTGGAAAAGGTGAAGACCATCGGCGATGCGTACATGGTCATAGGCGGCGTGCCCGAAAAGAGTCCCGACCACCTGGAGCGCCTGGCCGGCTTCGCCCTCGACATGGCCGCCACCGTCAGGATCCCGATGCGAATCGGCATCGATGCCGGGCCGGTCGTGGCCGGTGTCATCGGTAAGCAACGCACGATCTATGACGTTTGGGGCGACACAGTGAACGTTGCCAGCCGGATGGAATCGCTGGGCGAAGCCGGTCGAATCCAGGTCACGCCGTTAGTCGCCGCTCGGTTGAAGGGAGCGTTCGATCTCACGCCGCGCGGCGCGATCGAGGTCAAGGGCAAGGGCCAGATGACCACGTGGTGGCTCGAGGGTCGCCGCTAGCGTCCGCGTGACGCGGCGTGCCTAATCCTCGGAGATGACGATGAGCTTGTCGTCCGCGCCGAAGGTCACGAACTGCGCCTTGTCGGGGTTCATCTCGACGCCGTAGTTCTTGGCGGCGTTGTCGGCCAGCGCGATGAGTCGGTAGCCCAGGGCGATCTGGCCGCGGCGGCGGGCCGATTCGAGCACGGTGTAGAAGTTGACCTCCTGGCCCAGGGCGACGTAATCGGCAGCCGACTTGAGATAGATCTCGGAGCCTTCCTCGTCGAACATGTCATCGAAGATGGGCCGCAGGTCGGGGTTCTCGGCGAGCTGCGACATCATCAGGCTGACCAGCTTGCCGCTGACGATGAAGTCGTCTGCGCGCGTCACCGCCGCAAGAGCGCGATTGCGCACGTCGAGCATCTCGGACACGATCGTGTAGCTCTCGCCGCGCGACGTCTCAATGTCGCGCAGATGGAGCAGCGTCACGAGCGTCCGCGCGTCAGCTCGCTGCTCATCGAAGTAGTCGGAGTACGACATGACCACGACGTGCCCGTGATCGTCGGCGGTGGCCTCGTCGAGAACGGTCCGGTCGGTTGTATCGGCGGCGCGGTAGGTCAGCTTCAGGTTGGTGAGGCGTCCACCGACAGCGTTCACTTCGCCCGCGAGATCGTGCCCCGGCGCTTCGGCGATAACTGTCAGACGCGACCCGGGCGCGACGTACTTGTCGAGCTCGGTCAGCAGGCCGGCGGTGCGTGAGTTCCAGCCCAGGACGAGCGTCGCGTCTGGCTTGGCAGATGCTTGCTCGCGAACGACGATTGCCGCCTCGTTGATCGCGTTTTGGGGCGGGTCTGCGTGCGCGATCGTATCGTCATCTTCGGCCACAATCACCAGCCGATCGCCCGCGGCGATGATTCGATCCATGGCCGGGTTGAGCTGCGGCTCACCCGTACCGGGCGCGGGGACGATGCCGATCAGGCTTGAGTTACGGAAGAGCGGCAGGCACTCCCCGAATTTGCGGCCCACGAGCTCGGGCGACGACCAGAAGTACATCTCGTCACCGTCGAAGTCGAGCAGGTCCTGGTACACGACCGACAAGCCCGGCTGGCGGCAGGTCTGGGCCGCGATGCGGCCGATCAGTTCCCCGCCCAGCACCAGCTGTGCCTCGCCCCCACTGGCGAGGCGCGCCACGACCACGTTGCGCGGCTCCCTGATCTCGGCCACGATCCGGTACGGCTCGGCGCGACGCACGGGATCGTTGGTGATCGCCAGCAGCGTCTTGATGACTTCGGTGTCGGGATCTTCGGACTCCGGCGCCAGCACGATGACCGAGCGCGAGGTATGGACGCTCGCCGTCGCGAGGTCGGCCAGCTCGATCGGCGAGCCCGACCGACAGATGATTCGCGTCGTCTTGGTGTCCGGTACGCGCTGGCGGATCTCCTCCTCCATCTCGACCTTGTCCTTGTCAGCCATCACGACGATGTGCTGCCGGCGCTGGTTCGCGTTCGCCAGGACGATCTCGCCGATGATGTCGAATATCTGGCGCGACCAGCCCAGGATCACGGTGTGGTTGCTCTCGAGCACCTTGGAGTGGCCCTTGCGCAGCTCGTCGAGCTTGCCCTCGATGCCGCTCGACAGAACGCCGATCAGCGTGCTGATCACGAAAATGCCGCCCAGCGTCACTGCGAGCATCGACAGCACGAATGGGATCGTCCCGGTGTCGCCGCCCATCGTGCCCGGGTCCAGCGTGCGCAGCATGCTCCGCCACAACATCTCGGGCAGATCGATGCCTTCGGTGTCGATGCTCCCCGCGAGAGTGCCGGAGATGACCAGCACCACCGACACGGCGACGATGATGAGGAGCGACAACAGGAACAGGCCGAAGATCAGGGCGATCGTGCCCTTGGCCATGTAGTTGTCGAAGGCATAGCGCAGCCGCGCGGACCACGGGTGACGGTTCGTGTTCACGAGCGGTGAGTCTATCGAGCGCGCCGCGTGGACAATAGGTGCCATGGAAGACTTGGCGGCAGTCTCCTGGGGGAGCGGCCGGATCGACCTCTTCTGGACGGCGCCGGATCGGCGCCTGATGCACCGCTCGTGGACGGCGATTGGCGGTTGGTCGGCCGACGAGTCGCTCGGCGGTGAGCTCGCGGCGCCGGTGGCCGTAACCGCGTGGGCGGAGGATCAGATGGAGGTCTTCGCCGTCTTCCCCGACGGGCAGCTGTGGGATCGCTACTGGGACGGTGCCGCGTGGCACCCCTGGGAGTCGCTCGGCGGCGAGCTGGCCGGGCAGCCTGCGGCATCGTCGTGGGGCGCCAACCGGATCGACGTCTTCGCGCCCGGCCGCGACGGCGCGCTGTGGCATCGCTGGTGGAACGGCACCGAGTGGGTGCGGTGGCAGAAGGAACGCGTTTGAAACCTTCCGCTCAGGCGCCGGTGCGACCATACTTAGCCCGATGCGACCGCAACCGCCACGCCTGCTGACCGTCGTCGTCGCCGTGGTGCTGACGCTGGTCGGCCTTGCGCTGGTCTTCTACGACACGCAGTCGATCAACTTTGCGCAGGGTCTGAACCTGCCCAATGACATCCAGCGTCAGCTCGTGAACTGGATGGAAGATCGAACGATTGCGTGGGGCGCGCTGCTGCTGTCGCCGGTGCTGCTGGTCATCGGCTCACTCGTGAGCTTCATCTAGCCATGCGCACCCAAGCGCCGCGCGGCATGACCATCGTGGTCGCCGGCATCCTGGTCGTTGTCGGCATCGCCGGCACGTTCCTGCACCTGCTGCCGAGTGTCGCGGGCTATCCGGGCGCAACCTTGGGCGTCGTCGCGTATGTCGTCGCGACCGTGGTCATGGTGGCCGGGGTGTTCATCCGCGGCCTCTAGCCGAACAGAGTCAGCGGGGGATCGCCCGCGCGGGGAGCGGGTGCGAGCAGAAGCTCGGGGCCCTCGTTGTTCGCGTTGTTGACCAGCGGCGAGACTGCGGTCAGCGTCAGCAGGTCGTCGCTCGCCGGCCGCAGCAGGTCGTTCAGCAAGCCCGGGTCGCGGATCTCGGGATCGGCCCAAATCGGCCATTCCGAAGACTCGAGGATGACCGGCATCCGGGTGTGGAGCTGGCCCACGGTGGCGTTGGCCCGCGTCGTGACCACGGCCGCGCTCAGCACCCATTCGCCGCTGGCGGGGTCCTTCCACGGCGCCCAGACGCCGGCAAAAGCCAGCGGCCGATCGTTCGCCGCATGGATGAGGAAGGGCTGCTTGCGAGCGCCCTTGCCGTTGCCGTCCCGGCGCCACTCGTAGAAGCCGTCGGCCGGGATGATGCAGCGCCCGCGCGCGAACGAGGCGCGGAAGGCGGGTGTCGTCGCGATCGTCTCGGCACGCGCGTTGATCAGCCGATTCCCGGCGCTGACGCCCTTGGCATATGACGGCACAAGGCCCCAGCGGTGCAGTTCCACGAAGCGACCGTCCTCGCGCTGCACCACAACCTCGATGGGCTGGGTGGGCGCCACGTTGTAACGCGGCCCCAGGTCCGCGAATGCCTGTGGGTCGCGCACCTCGGCGTCGAAGATGCGCGCCACGTCGGACACGTCGGTGCGCATCGTCATACGGCCACACATGGTTGGGATCGTAGCGTTGGCCTTGGGATTATTCCCACTATGGTTATGACGGGGCTTGAGCGTCCGTTTCGGCCGCTCCGCGGGCGCGAGCCGAGCGTGCCGTCAAGCTCTAATGGGTCGCGCCGGACGCGATGGGCCCGTCTATGGCGCTCGATAGTCATAGCGCGAATATCGGAGTAGTCAGACAAATTGAGCAGCGAGTTCAAGCGCTACTGGGCGCTCGACCCGGACGTCACGTACCTCAACCACGGCGCGTTCGGTGCGTGCCCCTGGCCCGTGCTGCGCGTCCAGGACGAGTGGCGGTCGAAGATGGAACGGCAGCCAGTCCGTTTCCATGACGTGGAGCTCGCGGGTCACCTCGCGACTGCTCGCGCCCGGTTGGGCGAGTTCCTCCATGCCGATCCGGCCGACTTGGCGTTCGTCACTAACGCGACGACCGGTGTGAACACCGTCCTGGCGTCGCTCGAATTCCAGCCCGGCGACGAGATCCTGGCAACTGATCACGAATACAACGCTTGTCTCAATGCCGCGCGGCGAGTTGCGGCGAAGCACGGCGCCAACTTGGTCGTGGCTTCGCTCCCGTTCCCGACCACAGGACCGCAACAGATGATGGACGCGCTGCTCGACCGGGTGACCTCGGCGACGCGGCTCATCCTGATCAGCCAAGTAACCAGCTCTACCGGCATCGTCCTGCCGGTCGAGCAGATCGTGGCCGCGGCCAAAGAGCGTGGCATCGACACGCTCGTCGATGGCGCGCACGCACCGGGCATGCTGCCGCTGGACCTCG
>JARXKQ010000029.1 GCA_030271555.1 Chloroflexota bacterium
TCTCCACGGGGGTACGATAGCCACGCTTAACCACACGGAGGCTGCGGACCCGATGACTGACACGCTGACCCGCGGTGCTGCCAACCAGGCCGGGGCGCACATCAACAAGGACGCGTACGCCCAGGCGCAGGATTTCCTGCCCATCAAGGGCATCGACCACGTCGAGTTCTGGGTTGGTAACGCGCGCCAGGCGTCGGCCTATTACCGCGCCCTGTGGGGCTTCACCCCCGTCGCGTACAGCGGCCTCGAGACCAAGGTGCGCGACCGCGCCTCGTACGTGATGGTCCAGAACGACATCCGCTTCGTCTTCACCGCGCCACTCACGCCCGACGGTGAAATCGCCGACCACGTCCGCAAGCACGGCGACGGCGTCCACGACATTGCCTTCCTTGTTGACGACGTGAAGTCGGCCTGGGAAGAAACGACCAAGCGCGGCGCTCGCTCCTACCTGGAGTACGGCGAGGCCGCCGATGACGACGGCACGCTCCGTCGAGCAGCCGTGCATACCTACGGCGAGGTCATCCACTCGTTCGTCGACCGCAAGGACTACCACGGCGCATTCGCGCCGGGCTATCGCAAGGTCAAGAAGCCGGCACAGGCAGCGACCGGTCTGTCGCTGCTCGAGGTTGACCACTGCGTCGGCAACGTGGAGCTGGGCGACATGAACAAGTTCGTCGACTTCTATCGCGACGTGTTCGGCTTCAGCCAGCTCATCCACTACGACGACAAGGTCATCCACACCGACTACTCGGCCTTGATGAGCAAGGTCATGACCAACGGCAACGGTCGGATCAAGTTCCCGATCAACGAGCCCGCGAGCGGCAAGAAGAAGAGCCAGATCCAGGAGTTCCTGGATTGGTACCTCGATTCAGGCACGCAGCACGTCGCGCTGCGGACAGAGGACATCGTCGGCACCGTGCGCCAGCTGCGCGAGAACGGGGTCGAGTTCCTGAGCATGCCGCACGAGTACTACGCCGCCCTGCCTGAGCGCGTTGGCGACGTGGGCGTGCCCATGGATGTGCTCGAGGATTTGGGCATCGAGGCCGACCGCGACGAAGAGGGCTATCTGCTGCAGATCTTCACGCGGCCGGTGCAGGATCGGCCGACCTTCTTCTTCGAGATCATCGAGCGCCACGGCTCACGCGGGTTTGGCGTGGGCAACTTCAAGGCGCTGTTCGAGGCCATCGAGCGGGAACAGGCACTGAGAGGGAACCTGTAGATGTGGAACGTCCGCTTCGCACGCCTGGGATTCGCCATCCTGGGCTGGCTGTTCGTCGCGCTCACATTCGTCCAGGTGTATCTCGCCGGAACAGCGGTGGAGCAGCTGGGCGGGACCAAGGATTTCAGTACGCACCAGGCGATGGGCTTCGTCATCATGATCATCGCCCTTGTGCTGCTGCTGCTGTCGTTCACTGCTCGGTTGCCGGTCAAAATGGCCGCTGCCAGCGCGCTGTTGTTGGCGCTGATGATCGTCCAGTCGATCCTGGTGCGCATGGTGCCGCCCAACCTCGAGGCACTCCACCCGGTCAACGGCTTCCTGATCGCACTCCTTGGACTTTGGGTTGCGTGGCGCGGACTGAGCTTCATCAGGGCACCGCTCCCTGTCGAACCGGAGCGGCCGGTACCGGCGCCGGCGACGGTGCCTCCAGCGCCCGAGCCACACGAACCCAAAGAGGACGACCAGCTCTAGCCCGAAAGGGTCCTACCCAGCCGGCCCGACCATGGTCACAATCGTGGGCATGGCACCGCGGTTGTCGCTTGGGGTCCGTGCCGCGATCGCGCTTGCGGCGGCGCTGCTCACCCTGCCCGTCCCGGTTCACGCGGTGCGTGTGATGCCGGCTGGCGCAGGCAGCGTCACGCTCGTGGGCGCCGGCGACATCGCCGTGTGCGGCAGCAACACGACCGACTCGGAAACGGCCGCGCTCGTGAGCAGCGTCCTCGCCGAGCAGGCGAGCAACGTCGCGTTCACGGCTGGCGACAACGTCTATCCCGACGGATCGAGCAGTTGGTACAACGCGTGCTACGACCCAACGTGGGGCGTCTTCAAGTTGCGCACCCGGCCGGTCCCGGGCAACCACGACTACTACAACAACCCAACAGGGGCCGGCTACTTCGGCTATTTCGGCAGCCAAGCCGGACCGGCGGGTCGGGGCTGGTACAGGTACGACGTGGGCTCATGGCGCATCTACGCCCTGACGAGCGAATGCGTTCGGGGCTCGCGCTGCTACGTGCGCCAGTACCGCTGGCTGCGCGCGGACCTGGTCAACAACCCGCACCAATGCGTGCTCGCCATCTGGCACCAGCCGCGCTTCTCGTCCGGCGCCGGGCACGGCTCATCGACGAACATGGCGCCGGTCTTCTCACTGCTTTATTGGCATGGCGCGGAGATCGTCCTGTCCGGGCACGATCACGATTACGAACGGTTTGCTCCGACCGACGCCAATGGCGTCCCGGTTGGCAATGGCCTCCGGCAATGGGTGGTGGGCACCGGCGGCGCGCCGCTCTACTCCTTCGCGTCACCCCTGCCCGCGAGCGAAGTGCGCGACGCGACCACTCATGGCGTGCTGCGGCTCGACCTCGCGGCGGGCGGCTATGACTGGCAGTACATCCCCACCACGACCGGCGGTTTCACCGACTCAGGCAGCGGCGTCTGCCACTAGCGAGATTCAGGCGGCCGCGGCGGCGTCCTCGACGCGCTCCAGCACGACCGCGGGGATGATACGCGTCGTCTTCTTCTCGTATTCGCGGAAGCCCGGCATCATCGCCGCCTGCTGGGCGTAGAGCCGGTCGCGCTCAGCTCCGCCCGCGACCGGGGTCGCGTGCACGCGGAACTTCTCACTGCCAACCTCGAGCTCGGCGTCGGGATTCGCCAGGAGGTTGTGGTACCAGGCCGGGTGGCTGGGCGCGCCACCCATCGAGGCAATCACGATGTACCGACCGCCATCACGATGAAACGCCAACGGCGTGGTATGGGCGCGACCTGACTTGGCGCCACGGGTCGTCAGGAGGGCCAGCTGGTCACCAAATGGACCCACGCCACGGCCGCCCTTTGCCCGAAATTCTTCGATGATCTTGTTGTTCCAGTCCGACATGTCCTTGCTTTCTCTGCTATTTCCAATACAATACAGCATCGTATGGTAATTGAGAAGACCCCCGGTTGCCGTGGTCGCCGGCGCGACGACACGATCGACGCGCGCGTGCTGGGTGTCACCAACCGTCACCTGGCTGAGCGCGGCTTCGCGAGCCTGTCCATTGCGTCGATCGCCGACGAAGCGGGCACGACCCGCCAGGCGCTGTATCGCCGCTGGCCAACCAAGGAGCGCCTCGTCGCGGATGCGATCCGCGTCTCGGGCAGTCGCGCCGCGATTTGCCTGACCGATGATCCGCGCGCCGACCTCGAGCACGAGCTGGCTGTCTGGGTCGAGACCGATCAAGACGCCGGTATTGCGATGGCCGGTGCGATGCTCGCGCGTGAGACGCCCGAGGACGCGCGCGACTGCTTCCGCGAGCACGTCCTGGCGCCGCGCCGCCAGCGGATGACTGACGTACTGACGCATGCACAGGCGCTCGCGAAGATTGACGCGGAGGCAGACATTCCAGGCGCGGTGGGAATCGCCATCGGCGCTGCGTATGTCGCGCATCTCTCTGGGGCGATCGACGCTGACTGGCCGGCACGTACGGCCGCCCTGGTGTGGCGCGCGGTCGGCGGGACAGCCTCGCCTTCCTGACGCACACTTCACATTTGTGAAGATCGCCCACGCGCGCGAGCGCAACGCGCCGGCCGGCGCGCCATTTCGAATCATGGCCGCGCTCGACCAGGCCGGCCGGCAGTGGCTGGACCTTGAGGTTGCGCGGCGCCGTGCCGCCAACGCTGACGAACGCCTCGCCCACAACAGCGTGCTCTTCCGTCAGCCGCTCACGACGCTCGACGAGATCCTGACGCGCGGCCTGCGCGTCGCGGCCTTGGGCGAGCTGCTCGACCGTTTCGAGCCGCGCGCCAACGACGACGCCGTCGCCGATGCCACCGACCTGGCGTTTGGGTCACCGATTCTCCGGCCAACCAGCGTGCGTGACTTCTACGCCTTCGAGCAGCACGTGAGCACGATCTGGTCACGGCGCGGCCAGGAGATCCCCGACGCGTGGTTTCGCCTGCCGATCTTCTACTTCAGCAACCTGTCCGAGATCCGCGGGCCAGGCGAGCCGGTCTGGCCGCCCGACTCCTCGCAGGAGCTGGACTACGAGCTGGAGATCGCGGCGCTGATCGACACCCCGGTGAAGAACCTCGACGCGGCCCGCGGCGAGGAGGCGATAGGCGGCTTCATGATCATGAACGACTGGTCGGCACGCGACCTTCAGCGCGATGAGACCGCGGTCCGTCTGGGCCCAGCCAAGGGCAAGGACTTCGCGACGACCTTCGGGCCGTGGCTGGTGACGCCCGACGAATTGGCCGACAAGCGTTCAGGCAAGGCGTACAACCTCGCTTGCACCGCGGAGGTCAACGGCCAGGTCATCAGCCGCGGCAACCTGGGCCAGATCCATCATTCGTTCGGCGCCATGATCGAGCGTGCATCGGCCGACGTCCGCCTCATCCCGGGCGACGTCATCGGCTCTGGGACGGTAGGCGGCTGTTGCCTGCTCGAGGTCAAGGACGAATCGGGCTTCGGTCGGTACCTCGTCCCCGGCGATCGGGTGATACTCAAGGTCGATCGGCTAGGCGAGCTGTCCTCACCCGTGGTGAGCCGGCCAGACTAGACTGGCCGCCGAGGTGCAGAGATGCCGCTGATCAGAGCAATCGGGCGGTTCATTCGCCGGCGCATGGATGTCGACCCAGCCGGCTACCAAACCGACACGGCCGGGTCAATGCAGAACGCGACCGAGATCGGCTTCTTGTTCATCGTCATCTTGTTCCTGCCGTTGATCGCGCTGCTGGTGCTCATCGGCCTGCTGTACGAAGGCGTTATCCGCATCCCAGGTTCGCACAAGCTGCCATCCGCGTTGCATTGGGCGCTCGCTGGAGCAATCGGCACCCTGGTCGGAGCAATCGTCGTGGTGCTCGCTTACAACTGGTTGTTCCCGCCGCACATCTAGGGTCCGCCGCGCGCGGCAGCAGCAAGTCACCGGCATGAAAGGGTAGCCATGACCAGACACCCCAAGCTCGCGATCCTGCCTGCCCAGCGATTGCTGCTGGTCTTTGTGGGTTCAGCCCTTGCCGCCGCGTGCAGCGCTGTGCTCCCCGCGAACACCTCGAGCCCGATTGCGTCGCCGACCCGCGAGCCGTCGCAGTCGCCCGGTGCGACCGAACCACGGTCGCCCGACGGCACGCCGCCGTCTGCTCTGCCAGCGCTGACGCAGACGTACACCTCCGCCATCCACGGCTATTCGGTCGGATACGCGGTCGGCTGGACCATCACGCCAGCGAGTGGCCCGTGGCCGACCGGCGCGGTGCTGAGCCATGGGGATCCAAGGCTCGACTCGATCACAGGTTCGGCGCCGACCGGCGTATTGCGCTTTGTTGCCGCGTCGCAGCCAGTGGAGGCTGGCGTGACCAATGAGGCGTTCGCCGGAGTGGCCGGTTCGTTCACCTGCGAGGCCGGTGACAGGCTGCCGGCGCCGGTGCGGATCGACAACGTCGACGGGCTGGTCACCCTCGACGGTTGCCCATCGCGGGCTGAGCTAGGTGGCTTGATCTACGACGTAGTCGTGGTCGCATCGGGCCGGGGTTACGACTTCACCATCGATGGCGCCGTGACCGCTGCCGACGCTGCAGCATGGCTGGCCACGATTCGCCTGACTCCGTCCACTGCGGTCGACGCGACACCGGATACCAGCGCCTCGCCCTGACATCGCCCTGACATCGCCCAGCCACCGACCTGCTGGCATCAACTGGGCGCCGTAGACTCTCGGCGATGTTCTATGTAAGCCGCGGCAACATCCCCCACACGCGTCACACCCAGCATCGCGCGCCTGACGGCTCGCTCTACGCCGAAGAGCTGTTCGGCATGGAGGGCTTCACCGGGCGTGCGTCGCTGCTCTACCACGTCGTGCCGCCGACCCAGACGCACCGCATCGAAAAGGTGCGCGAGGTGCGCAACGACCCCGTCGACGACGGACTGCATCGCCATCGCCTGGTCAAGACCGGCGCCCTCGCCGCGCGCAGCAACGTCATCGATGGCCGCGTGCCGCTGTTCTTCAACAGCGACGTGCTGATGGGCATCGTCCGCCCGACCGAGCGACTGCCCGAGAACATCTTCTACCGCAACGGCGAGGCCGACGAGATGCTCTTCGTACACGAGGGCGAGGGCGTCTTCGAGAGCAGCTTTGGGTCGCTCCGCTACGGCCCGGGCGACTACGTCGTCATCCCCATCGGCACGACCTGGCGGCTGGACCACGACGCGCAGTCTGCGCAGCGCCTGTTGTATCTCGAGTCACCGTCGGAGATCGTGCCGCCCAAGCGCTATCGCAATGACTGGGGCCAGCTGCTCGAGCATTCCCCCTATTCGCAGCGTGACATCCGCGTGCCTGAGGTCGCGGCCCCGCACACCGAGAAGGGCGAGTACGTCATCTGGGTACGGATGCGGGGCCGACTGACCGCCTACCACTACCACCACCACCCCTTCGACGTCGTCGGCTGGGATGGCTATCTCTACCCGTTCATCTTCAATATCGGCGACTTCCAGCCCATCACCGGCCGCGTCCATCAGCCACCGCCGGTACACCAGACGTTCGCCGGCCGGAACTACGTCGTGTGCTCGTTCGTGCCGCGCAAGTTCGACTACCACCCGCTCGCCATCCCGGCGCCATACAACCACTCGAACATCAACAGCGACGAGGTCATCTACTACGTCGCCGGCAACTTCATGAGCCGGCGCGGCGTTGACATCTCATCGTTCACGCTCCATCCCGCGGGCATTCCGCACGGCCCGCATCCGGGGACGGTCGAGGCGTCGATCGGCAAGGACGCGACCGAGGAGCTGGCCGTGATGGTCGACACGTTCCACCCGCTCAACATCACCCGCGAGGCGGCGCGGCTCGAAGACGCGTCGTACGCCTATTCATGGCTGCCATCGGAGAATGCCGATGCCGACGCCCAGGCTCTTTCCGACCGCGGGCCCGAAGCCTTCCCCGACTAACCGCCGGGCGTGGACGCAAGCGGGTTGAACCAGCGCAGGCCCGTGAAGCGGGTAAAGTCTCGATCAGTCGTGGCCAGTGTTGCACCGTGCTCGAGAGCGAGCGCCGCCACGTGCGCGTCCATCAGCAGTGGCCCGCGTGCCTGCCCGTCGGTCGCGAGCTCGGCGAGCAGCTGCCAATGACGCTCTGTGGGCTGACAGAGCGCGACGTTGTCGCGCCCCAACCACGTCGTTACGACTTGCACAGCATCGGCCTGAGATAGCGGCCGGGCGAACACACGTGGATTGGTGACGACGCGGAGGAAGGCCAACACCGTCACCAGGCCAATGCGGACGTCCCGCTCGGTTTCGAGCACCTCTTCGAGCCACAGTTTCGCCGGGGCATGGTGCTCGCTCCCCAGATTGTGCGCGTAGACCAAGAGGTTGGCGTCGACGAGGATCACCTGAACTCGGGCCCCTCGACCCGCTCTATCAACCCCCAGATGTCATCAATCTCGAGTCCTGGACGGAGGCCGAGGTCGCGCGCCTGTACGCGATAGGGCGGCGGCTTTCGGGTAGCGGCCGCCTCGAGGCCCGCACGCAGCGCCTCATTAGCTACCGCGCGCACCGGACGCCCGCTGCGTCGTGCTTCAGCGTCAAGCTTGGCCGCCACGTCCTCATCGAGAGTCAAGGTCGTCCTCACTGACACATCATGAAGCATACACCTGCAACATCATGATGCCAACGTTTAAAGCACGATGTCGTCGCCTTCAGGGAGATCCTCATCCGGCGGTTGCCACGAGAGCCGACCGTTCGTGATCAAGAACGGTTCGTAGAGGAGCGGCGTGACCTCGCGAGCCTCAAAATCCACGACGGTGTCGGCCACGATGCGAAGCGGCATCTCGATCGGAAAGCTCATCAGCAGCGACCGACCTGGCACGGCGATGAACTGATCGTGTGCGCCGAACAGCCTGACCAACTCGTCCTCCAGCAAGACCAACGACGCCGCCCAGCCGGGCTGGCGGAAGACACGTGTCATGCGTCCCGATAAGGCGCCCGCACTCAAGTTCGCCGGCGACAAACGGCTCGTGCGCTGGCGAAGATTGGCCAGACTCACTTCAAGTAGCTGAGCGGCGTCGCACTCCCATCGCTCGGCGACCAAGGCGTCAACCACCGGGAAGACACCGCTCAGGTCCAGACCGAATTCGACGGCGCAGCCAGGTCCGGCTGCGGTGCGCATCGTTGGCAGGCCCGGCGGATCGATGGCTGGCCCGGAAAGCAGCGGAAGAAGTCGCGGCTTGGCCCATTCCCACGGTACTGGCTTCGGCATGCGCCTCGCCGCGCGCGCCATCGCGCGTTGCTCCTTCACGAGGTGGGCAACAAAGCGCACTGTGTTGCGCATTCGCAGGCCGCTCAAGCGGTCGATCTTGGTCATCCGAGCAAGCATGGCGATCGCCACTTATCTGGCGCTTATCCAGGCTTTGTTCTGACACGCTATCTTGAATGTCGAGATGGACACGGCAGACGTTGATGGCAGGGCCATGATCGACGTGTTAATCAAGCGGCTCGACACGGTCGAGCAGCGCCTGGCGGCGCTGGGCTATGGACAGACGCCGACCGGCCTGACGCAGCCCGATCCGGGCGCGACCGAGCAGTGGAACGGCGCCCAGGTGTGGGCACACATGGCCGAGTTCGTGCCCTATTGGCAGCAGCAGCTCGCGAACGTGATCGCCCAGTACGGCGGCTCCGCGGTGCCGTTCGGCCGGACCAAGGAAGACGCCGCGCGCGTGGGCGCGATTGACGCGGGCAAGAACGTGCCCATCCCGAACATGATCCAGCAGGTCCAGCAGGCGCTCGCGATGACCAAGGACTACCTCAACAACATGACGCCCGAGCAGTGGCAGGCGATTGGCATGCACGCCCGGCGCGGCGAGATGACGGTCCCGCAGATGCTTCAGACATTCACGCTGGACCACCTGGAGGAGCACGCCGACCAGCTCGAAGCGCTGGTCTAGCCAGGGCGTGAAGGTTTACCTGGAGGTCGGCTCCAAGAAGACGTTTGCGTCGGCGGTCGACTGGCCGGGTTGGAGCCGCGGCGGCAAGACCGAAGATGAGGCGCTCGACAACCTCCTGGCGTACGACGAGCGGTATGCCGCGGCGATTGGCATTCCCGACAACAAGCTGGGCCCGAGAGCGCGGGCGCAGATCGAGGTCGTCGAACGGCTCACCGGCAACGCCACGACCGACTTTGGGGCGCCGGGCGTCGTTCCCGACCTGGACCGCGAGCCAATCAGCGGGGAGCGGCTCGAGGAGCTGATCACGCTGCTCGAGGCCTGCTGGGCCACCTTCGACACGGCCGCGGCCACGGCGCGCGGGCACGAGCTTGGCCCCAGCGGGCCGCGCGGCGGCGGCCGGGCGCTCGACAAGATGGTCGATCACGTCATCGACGCGCAGGCGGGGTATCTCGGCGCAATTGGCGGTAAGGGCCGCGCGGGCATGCCATGGGCCCAAACCAAGCGCGAGTTCCGCGCAGCACTGGCGCAACGCGCGCAGGGCGAGCTACCCGATGTTGGCCCGCGCGGCGGCAAGCGCTGGCCAGCGCCGTACGCGATCCGGCGCTCGGCGTGGCATGCGCTGGACCA
>JARXKQ010000030.1 GCA_030271555.1 Chloroflexota bacterium
TGACGCTCGCGGCCTCGACCTTGACGAGCAGCTGCGTTCCCGGTAGCAGTCGGCTTGGGGATATCGCGCACGGACACGACCTCCGGCCCACCGTAGCGCTCGTGCCACGCGACCTTCATCGCCGTGCTCTCTCCAGCTCGCGCTGGCGTTCTAGGGTCGAGTGCAGACGGCAGTCAGATGGATCGATATGCCGCCTTTGCCCGTGGCGTCGACTACAAGGGTTCTCGTTCCATCGCTTTCGGACACCTGCGCGAGCCCGGCGCCGCCTGAGCTGGATTCCGGGTTCTTCGCGTCGATGACTGTGCTTGGCGGTGATCCGGCCGACGGACTATCGATACTCACGCTTATGTAGAACGATGTGGTTGACGTCCCTGGGACCAGATCATCGGCAGAGAATGTGACGTCTTCGATGTCATGGTGAGCGCTATCGTGCGGGAAATACATGTCCCAACCACGCGGGAACAGCGACGGGAAGGCGTTGCCGCACGCAGTGGCTGGCCCCGACGACGTGAAGGAGCCGTTGGCAAACTCGTTGACATAAATGCCGGGGCTGAGGTCAGCAGTGACCGTTGCCGGCCAGTCGTTGCCACTGTCGGATGATTCATCGGTTGCGCCTGGCGAGACTGACGTGGTCGGCTCGATCACAGGCGTCGGCTCGGGCTCATTCGTAACAGCTGCCGTCGGCGTCCCGTGGGTGGGTGTGCCGGTGGGTGTGCCTACGGGTGCGCCGGTGCAGCCGGCCAGCAACAGCGTCAGCAGGGTCAGTCGACGGAGCATCATTTCCCCTTAGTTGATCGTGATCATGGCGGCCGCGAGGGTCTCCTGATTGGTGCCGCCGTAGACGTAGCGCAGTTCGTACTGGCCGGGCGCGGCAGGCGCGGTCAGGGTTACCGGGTTGCCGTAGTTCGTGTAGCCGTACGACAGGTAGCTGCCCTGCGACGCGCCCACGGCGACGATCGTGATGAAGTCACCGGTGGCGTTGGGGCCGGTCCAAGAGACGTTGAAGGTCGCGCCATGAGTTGCTGAGGCAGGTCCGCTGACTGATGCCTGAAGCGGATCAACCGTGATGGGCTCGCGCAGCATGACCGTCTCGTCGGCGGCCACATACCAAAGCTCGTAATTGCCGGCGGGAAGCGGCGCCGTCAACCCGCCCGTAGGCGAGTGCGCGTAGGCGTAGAAGTAGCTCTCATTGGTCCACACGGTTGCTCCGACTAGCTCGATCGTGACGTAGTCGCCGGCTGAGGCAGGCCCCGTCCAAGCAACGTTGAACTCCGACCCGGCCGCGACGTTCGCCGGTCCATCCAGGCTGCCGACGAAGGCGGTCACGGTTATCGGGCGCCGGGCGAGCACCTTCGAGTTGGATCCATTGATGTAGCGGATCTCGTAATCGCCCGGCTTCGTCGAGGACTGAAGCGGCCGGGGCGTTCCGCCGTACGTGTAGAAGTACGGCTCGCCGGACCACTTCTTCTTGCCGGCGGCGATGATCGCGATGTAATCGCCGGTGTTGTTGGGACCCACCCAGTCGACGTAGAAGACGGTGTCGGCCGCGACGGAGTCAGGGGCACTGAGCGAAGCGGGGCCGATGACCACCGGCCCAGGCGTCGGCCCTGGTGTTGGCGTGACCACTGGGGTGGGGCTGGGCGTCGCGGGTGGCCCAAGCGTTGGCGTGGGGGCCGTGCTGGGAGTCGGAGCTGGGGTCGCCGGGCTGGGCGAAGCGGGCGTGGTTGCGGTGGACGTGGCGGCCGTCGTGGGTTCGGGCGTGACCGATTGGCTTGGGCCGGGGGTGCAACCGCAGCTTGGGGGCGCGGTCGCGCTGCTGAGCGGAGCCGGAGTCGGACTGGCGGCCGGGATCGGACTGGGGGCCGGGATGGGGCTGCCGCACGCGGCAACGGAAAGGGCGCAGACAACGGCAATGACTAGCGCACCGCTCGCACGCATCGATCCCCTCCACGGCTGATTTAGCGTCTCGCAGTTGCGACGATACAGGACGACCTAGCGCTGCTGCGTCAGTCGCGAGCCCCACGATGCAGCCGGATGAGCTCACGCCGGAGGCGTTTGGTCGGGCGGCCCTCGCCGCGCATCACCTTGATTCCGGGTGCGATCTCACTTACGACGGGCGGTGGGCTGTTGTCGATGTAGCAGGTCGCCGCGACCGGAGCGCCGACGCGCGTTTCGATTGGCCGGACGACCTCGAGGATCCGCTCGCGTTCGGCAATCAGCGCGTCAACTCGGTCGCCGGCGCGGACCTTCGTCGAGGCCCTGGCCGCGTTGCCGTTGACGCGGACGTGACCGCCTTCACACAGCTGGGTTGCCATTGGCCGCGTCTTGACCAGTCGCACGGCGCAGAGCCAGCGATCGATTCTTATCTCGACTGCCGCTTCCTTTTCGCTCACGACCCGATTGTGACCGATGAGCCTAATGGAGCGATGGACCGATGCTACCGTCCGCCGATGCGCGTCAGACGCCGGCTTCTGTCCCTCTCACTGATCCTCGTGGTGGCCGTCGGCAGCGGTTGCGCAAATGCCGCTCGAACCGACCCTGCGAGCGCTGCCGAAGTCGCCGCGATCGAGACCACGCTCCAGACGGCTCGTGACGCTCTCGTTGCAGGCGATGTGCCCGGGTTCATGAAGGAATGGACCGACTCTGGCCTTCAAGACGTGTTTTACGAATCAGGCAACGCGTTCGTTGGCAACACGGGCTACTACCTGGCCGCGAAGCAATACCGGCTGGGCGCCGCAACGTCGGCCCCAGTCGTGCTGGGCGACTCGGCAGCGGTGGTTGCACCCTTGTACTTCCGATTGGTCGGCCCCGTGCGCAAGTTCTCATTGGTCAAGCAGGGCGGTATTTGGGTGATCGACGGCGCGGAGCTGGCCAGCACCCAGGTGACTGACACCACGGCGATCGGCGTCGCGTTCAAGGAGTCGTCGATACGGTTCGAAACGACAGCCCCGATCAATGGCGACATCGCGCTCCAGGTTCGCAATCCCACCGCGCGGACCCACCAGCTCAACATCCTGACTGCGCCGCCCGACCAGGATGTCGTGGCCTTCTTCGAGGATCCCGAGAGTGCCCCGCCCGTGCCGGAGGGCAGGTCCATGCCGGAAGGGTTTGACTTCGTCGGTGGCGTCGTGGGCATTGAGCCGGGCATGACCGTCACCGTGCTCATGTACGACGTGCTTCCACCCGGCCGCTACGTCCTGTTCTGCAACGAAGAAGACAACGCCGGTGGCGGGCCTCACTCGATGCGCGGCGAGTACCTCGAGTTCACGATCCGCTAACGACGGCGACAGGCTCGGTGGCCGCGGGGCGATTTTGGAGGGTCCATACTGCGCCGATGGCGGGTGCTGAACGACCGAACTCCGCGCTGGCTCCCACGAGACCAGTGGCGCTACTGCGTCAACGGATTGCTATGGCGCCTGATTGGTCCAGACGGGAACCCTGTTTCCATCTCGGCCAGCTGTCAGGATCTCGGCCGCCAGACTCTGCCGGTATCCGGCGACTGGATCGTGGAGTTCTTGGTGGCTGGTTGAACGGCCGCGCTGAGCTGGGGTCGGCCTCTCGATACCTGGCCCTTTTCGACGGCTACCATCCGCGAGTGACATCAGCGTGATTGCACGGCGCGCCGCCGTAGGGGTGCTGTTCGCGGCGGTGCTCTCGGCCTGCGGCGGACCTGCATCGACGGCCGAGCCAACGTCCACTGCAGCACGGTCGACCGCGAGTCCTTCGCCCACCATCGCCCCAACATCGACGGCCGGTGCATCCGTCCGGATTCTGTTGCAGCGTTTCCCCGAAACGGGTCCGCCCGAGAAACTCGTCGTGAATGCCGATGGATCGAATGAAGAGCCGTTCGGACCGCGTGTCGACTACGAAGCCCGCCAGGTTTCTCCAGACGGATCGCTTCTGGCGATCGTGGCCCCCAATAGCGAAGGCCTCCTCGTTGGTGGAACGATCGGTGTGGATGGCTCCGGGCTGACTCTCTTTGAGAACACTGACCCGAGCCTAAATCTCGCGTGCGGCATCTGGGCACCCGCCAACCGGTTGGCATGCGAAGCTTGGAACGACAACGACCCGTCCGTCGCCGGCATAAGAACGGTTCGCGCATCTGACGGGAGTGACCCGCAGCCGCTGACCAGTGGAAGGGACACTCCCTGCGATTATTCTCCGGACGGATCGCAGCTCGCATTTGTCCGTGCAAGCACGAATGGCGGTGGCGGCACGCTGATGGTGATTGCCGCCGAGGGGGGCGTGCCCGTTGCCTTGCTGGAGGACCTGGCACAGTCGGGGGTGCCATGCGACTGGTCGCTCGATGGCAGCTCGATCCTGACGGCGACCACGGACGGGAAACTTCGGCTTGTCACCACTGGGGGCGATTCCACCTTGTTCACCGGCGAGGGACTCGACGGCTATGTATTCAACGGCCTCTGGTCAGCTGATGGCGCGCGCATCCTATTGACGATGGCCATGACGGGCGAGCAGGGCGATGTCTACACCATTGCCGCGGACGGCTCAGACCTGCACAGGATCACGACTTCTGACCGGCTCGACGAGGGCCTCTCGTGGTTGCCCTAGCCGTTCGTTACAAGGCGGATCCAATTTCGCTCGGGAGCGGGAACCAGCGCAGAAGCTCGAATTCGGCGTCCAGGTCGGGGTGGTCGATCGGTAGATCCGTGCGCGGCGGGCCGGCCAGGGTTGACTTGGCTTCGGCGAGGTAGTCGGCCAGGCGGGACGCCGGTTCGCGGTGGCGGTGGGAGGCATACTCCATGCGGCCGGAGGTATACGAGATGTCGTTCAGCGAGAGTGGCGGCTCCCCTGCCCCGCGGACGTGGCTCCAGAGGCCGCTCTCAGGGTTGAATCGGTACTGCGGCAGCAGCTTCCACCCATCGGTCGCGACGATCTCGGCGGCCGCGCAGATGAAGTCGAAGACCTCTTCCTCGATGAAGTAGTTGAAGTTCACGCGCGCCCAACCGGGCTTGATGCCGTCGCAGCCCTTGCGCGTCTCGCTCTCGTACTTGAGCGACGTCTCGTAGTCGATGCCCAGCAGGCGATGGCCGTAGGGGCCGGCGCACGAACAACCGCCGCGCGACTGGATACCGAAGAGGTCATTCAGGACGGCCACGACAAAGTTGTGGTGCAGGTGCTGCCCCGTCGTGCCGTACCTGATGACGAACGACACGATGGACAGCCGCTCGGCATTGGGGTTGCCCAGGATCTCGATGTTGGGATGCTGCTGCCAGCGCGCGATCGCGCGATGGATGAACGACTCCTCGCGCTCGCGGATGGCGGGAACGCCGACCTGCTCCTTGAGCTGGAACACGAGCCCGCAGCGGATCGACTCGAGGATGGCCGGCGTGCCACCCTCTTCGCGATGCTCCTGGTCCTTGAGGTAGACGTGAGTGTTCGAGTTGACGTACGCGACCGTGCCGCCGCCCACCACGGCGGGCACGCGGTTCTTCAACAGCTCGCGGCGAATGAGAAGGACGCCAGGCGTACCAGGGCCGCCGATGAGCTTGTGCGGCGAGAGGAAGATCGCGTCTTTGTAGTCAAGCGCGTCGCCGTCGCGCAGGGGGCTCATCTCGACCTCTACATACGGCGCGGCCGCGGCAAAATCCCAGAAGGACAGCGCCCCGTGACGATGGAGCAGCGACGCGATCGCGTGCGTGTCGCTCACAATGCCGGTGACGTTCGACGCTGCGGAGAAGGAGCCGATCTTCAGCGGTCGGTCGGCATACTCGGTCAGCTTCCGCTCCAGCTCCGCGAGGTCGATGTGGCCGTCGGCGTCCTCGTGGATCGTCACCAGGTCGGCGATCGACTCGCGCCAGGGCAGCTCATTCGAGTGATGTTCGAAGGGGCCGATGAACACGACCGGCCGCTCCCCTGCCGGGATGGCCTGCGACAGGTGGTACCGATCTTCCAGATCAGCCGGGATCCGGAGATTGAGGATGGCGACGAGCTTGTCGACGGCGCCCGTCGAACCCGCCCCACAGAAGATGAGCGCGTGGTCCTTCTTGTTGCCGCCCAGCGCTGAGCGGACGATGTCGCGCGCGTCCTCGCGGAAGCGCGTCGTTTGCAGCCCCGTGCCAGAAGACTCCGTGTGCGTGTTCGCGTAGAGCGGCATCACCGCGTCGCGCAGGTAGTCCTCGATGAAGCTCAAGGACCGGCCGGACGCGGTGTAGTCGGCGTAAGTGACTCGGCGCAGCCCGAATGGGCCGGAAACAGCCTCGTCGGCGCCGATCAGCGAGTCGCGGATCAGTTGGATCAGCGCGGCGCGGCTCTCGGTCACGCGCCGAAGTGTCGCAGCACCCGCAAGTCAGGGCTCGTCGTGCGCGATGTGCGCGAACTGCCGCCAGAGCAGCACCACCAGGATCGCCGAGCCCACGAAGGCGAACCAGAACGGTCCGGTGATGCCGAATTGGCCGGCGATCAGACCACCCAGCGGCGTGCCGATGACCAAGCCGCCAAAGCCGGCGAAGCGCATGACGCCGCCAACACGCCCGAGCAGCTCGTTCGGCACGGCGCGTTGACGGACCGTATTAGCCGTGGCGCCCCAGGTAAATCCGTGGGCGCCGGAGAGAAACATGATGCCGAACGCCACGAGCGGTGACGTGGTCGCCGCGAGGACCAGGTGGGTCAGCGTCTCCATGACCAGCCCGACACGCATGATGTTGCCCAGGCTGAAGCGCTGCGTGAGGCGGACGTAGAAAGCCGTGGCGAGAATGCCACCTGCCGCGGCTGAGGTCGTCAGCAGGCCGAAGCCCACCGCGTCCAGGTGAAGGTGCTGGGCCGAGTACAGGACGAGCACGCCCATCGCGGCGCCCCAGGTGACATTGAACGTGAAGATCGTGATCGCGAGTGTGCGCATCGCCGCGTGATGGGCGAGCCAGCGCAGGCCCTCGAGCAGGTCAGCCACGAAGGATCTCCGCTCGGATGGGTCGGTGGCGATGGCACCCACGGACGACGAGATGCGCGAGATGAGTACCGCGCCCAACAGGAAGGCCACGGCGTTGGTGGCGAAAGGAACTGCCATGCCAATGGCGAATAGGAAGGCGCCTATCGGCGGCCCGACGAGCTGGTTGAGCGTGATGTACGTGCCCTGCATCCGCGCGTTGCCCACCGCGAGGTCGTCGCGCGGCACGATGCTCGGCATCAGCGTGCTCGACGCTGAGTCGGCAAAGACCTCGGCCGTCCCCAGTGCCAGGATCGCCGCCAGGACGTACGCGATGCTCACGCTGCCGGTGACGATCGTGGCCGCGAGCAGCACGAGAACGACCGCGCGGACGATGTTGGCCCCGATGACCAGCAGCCGCCGATTGAACCGGTCTGCCGCAACGCCACCCACGAGGCCGAACAGCAGCCAGGGCAAGTAGTCGAAGGTGATCGCCAGCGACACCAGGAACGGGTCGTGCGTCTGCGAGGCGACAAGCAGCGGGCCCGCGGCGAGGACGATGCCGTCGCCGGTGTTGTTTACCACCGAGGTGGCCAGCAGCCAACGGAAATCGCGCCCAAATCTGGGCGGGGCGATCACATCTAGCGCGATATGCAAGGGATTCCGCACGCGGGCGAGGTTACCCGCAAGGGGAGCGCAGGCACGCGTCCCACGCGGGCATGCGCGGAGAGCGCAGCAGTGGCCCGAGGGCCGTCTGCGGAGATAGAGGTGTTTGGCTAGT
The DNA here is from genome assembly GCA_030271555.1 of Chloroflexota bacterium. GTDB lineage: Bacteria > Chloroflexota > Limnocylindria > Limnocylindrales > CSP1-4 > JALYGJ01. Next base: position 7,665 of record JARXKQ010000030.1, read on the forward strand.
CGTCGTCCTCGTCGTGCGACGAGGAGCGGCTGGGCCGCCTAGCGGGTCTCGTTGAGTCGACGCTCAATTCGCTGGCTCGGCACGATCCACATCGCCGACACGATGAAGTCGATCGCTACGGCCACTGCGGGCACAGCGAACGACACGGCGAGCGCGATGACGTAGAGGGCGATCGACAGAAGGCCTTTTCTGTCGCCTTCGACCGTCTCAGTCAGCGTTGCCGACTGTCCTGGCGCACGCATAAGCGTCACGACCAGCAGGGTGAACGAAAAGGCGGGCAGCAACAGCACAGCGTTGTAGAAGGCGACCGGCGCGGCCGCGAAAGAGTTCTCTCCCATCCATGCCGTGGCGAAAGGCACCAGCGACAGCGAGAACAGCAACAACATGTTGGCCCACAGGACCCAGCTGCTGACGGTGTGCGCCGCCTGCAGAAGGTGGTGGTGGTTGTTCCAGTAGATCGCGATGTACGCAAAGCTCATCGCGTAGGCGAGCAGCTTCGGCCACAGCACGAACAGGTCGTCGAACGTGGTGCCGTCGGGCGGGCGCAGCTCGAGCACCATGATCGTGATGATGATGGCGATAACGCCATCGCTGAATGCCTCAAGCCGACCCTTGCTCACATCGCAGAGGATATGGGGCTAGGCTGCCGCCGATGAAGAAGATTGGCTTCCTGTCCTTTGGCCACTGGTCCGAGACACCCTATTCGCAGGTTCGTTCAGGCTCTGACGCCCTTATCCAGTCGCTCGAGCTGGCCGTCGCGGCCGAGGAGTTGGGCGCGGATGGTGCTTTCTACCGCGTCCACCACTTCGCGCGCCAACTCGGGTCGCCATTCCCGTTGCTGGCTGCCGTTGGCGCGCGCACGAAGCGCATCGAGATGGGCACGGCCGTGGTCGACATGCGCTACGAGAACCCGTTCTACATGGCGGAGGACGCCGGTGCGGCGGACCTGCTCGCCGGTGGCCGAATGCAGCTTGGCATCAGTCGGGGCTCGCCGGAGCAGGTCATCGATGGCTACCGCCATTTCGGCTATCAGCCCGCCGAGGTGAGACGGATGCCGACATGGCGCGTCGCCACACCGAGGTGTTCCTCGAGCTTCTGAAGGGCGAAGGCTTTGCCCAGCCCAACCCGCGGCCCATGTTCCCCAATCCGCCCGGCCTGCTGCGCCTGGAACCGTTCTCACGGGGCTTGCGCGAGCGGATCTGGTGGGGCGCAGCTTCAACTGAGACGGCTGTCTGGGCGGCCAAGCTGGGCATGAACCTGATGAGCTCCACGCTCCTGTTCGACGAGAGCGGCGAGCCGCTCCACGTTCAACAGCGCAAGCAGATAGATGCCTATCGCGCGGCGTGGAAGGAAGCCGGTCACGCGCGCGAGCCACGCATCTCGGTCAGCCGCAGCATCTTCGCCCTAGTTGACGACCGCGACCGGGAGTTCTTCGGCGGACCTCAACAGGGCCGCGACCAGTTCGGCTACATCGAGCCGAACAAGATGGCCGTGTTCGGGCGCTCCTATGCGGCCGAGCCCGACCAGCTCGTCGAGCAGCTCAAGGAGGACACGGCCATCGAGGCTGCAGACACGCTGCTATTGACGGTGCCCAACCAGCTGGGCGTGGACTACAACGCCCACGCGATCGAGTCGATCCTGAAGTTCGTGGCGCCGCCCCTCGGCTGGCGCTGAGCTGAGGTCAGCGAGATCTATTGGTCGACGGTGCCCATGACTGAGTCGAGCGTCGTTACCAGCTGATCGGCATGCTTACGTTCGAATACCAGCGGCGGGCGGATCTTGAGCGTGTCGCCGTGGCGCCCCGTGGTGCCTATGAGGATGCCCTCGGCGCGCATGGCCTCAACTATGGTCGTGGCGCTGGACGCATCCGGCACCTGGACGCCGATTGCCATGCCTACTGCGCGCACGTCCTTGATGAGCGCCTGGGCGGTGGCCAGGTTGCGTAGCTGGCCGGCCAGGTAATCGCCTACGTCGCG
>JARXKQ010000031.1 GCA_030271555.1 Chloroflexota bacterium
AGTCGCCCGAGGACAAGGCCGGTGAGGACGTGATGAAGTTTTTGAACCAGGTGTCCTGAGCTTCTTGTTCGAGGTTGCAGCCCATGATGGTGCCAGTCCACTCACGGCCGGCTTGCATTCGGCCGTTCCTGACCTCCCACCCTTGGGTCGAGTAGGAGTTGCAGCCGCTCTTCACGATGATCCAACCCCATCCGAACCAGATCACGAGATGCGAATCGCCGATTGACGACGGGTTCTTGATCAGCTCTGCCGGATGCCCCGCTATCTCAACGGAAACGGACTCAAACTTGTGGCCAGCCAGCAACTGCCGCTCGGCCGACGCGGTCAGATCGGGTAGTTCGCCGCCACACGCCACCACCAGCGCTGCCATGGCCAAAACGGCCGCCAAAGACCTCATCGGACCAGCCTAGGCCCACACATTCGGTCGTACAGGACACATTCGTACTCACCGTTTGACGCACGCCGGACCGGTTGGCATAATCCTGAACGCTGCGTTAACTATTTAGTCGGACTGAACAACCTTTGACTGTCAATGCCCCAACCATGGTCGAGCGGATCCTCGACGAGCTCGAGCCGCTGATCGCCCGCCAGCGCCGCGCGCTTGCCCGCCAGGGATGCCTGCGCGCAATTTCCTCGACCCAGCTTCACGTTCTCTTCATGCTGATGAGCGACGGTCCATCGACCATGAGCCACCTGGCCGAGTCGCTCGACGTCTCGCTGCCCAACGTGACGGGGCTGATCGATCGCATGGTCGAGCACGGCCTGGTCGAGCGCGGCCGCGATAGCGACGACCGGCGCGTTGTCACTGTCTCTACATCTGCTGCCGGACGCGCCGCGGTCGAGGAGATCGACCTCGTACGGCGGCGATCCCTGGCCGAGCTGCTCACACGGCTGGAGCCAGCCCAGCAGCAACAGGCACTGCAGATCTTCGCGGCGCTGCGCCGCAATGCTGAATCACTCGATAGCGAAGGAGCCCCCGCCTAACCATGGAACCGACTGCCCCGGTAACCGCCGAAGAGATGGCCAAAGGCCAGCCAGCGGTTCAGATCAACCACCGCGCGCGGACCGAGATTCTCATCGGCATCCTGCTGGCGCTGTTCCTGTCTGCGCTCGACCAGACGATCGTCGGTACCGCGATGCCCAAGATCCTGACCGACCTCAAGGGCATCGACCTTTACACCTGGGTGGTCACGGTTTACCTGCTGACTTCGACCATCACGGGTCCGATTTACGGCAAGCTGTCCGACCAATTCGGCCGGAAGAACCTCCTGCTTTTCGGAGTGTTCCTCTTCCTGCTTGGGTCGGCGCTATCGGGCCTCAGCCAGGACATGATCCAGCTGATCATCTTCCGCGGCATCCAGGGCCTGGGCGCGGGGTCCATCTTCCCGATCGCGCTCGCGGTCATCGGCGACCTGTTCACCCCGCGTGAGCGCGGTCGCTACCAGGGCCTGTTCGGGGCGGTCTTCGGCATCTCCGCTTTGATCGGCCCGGCACTGGGTGGCTTCCTGACCGACAACATCAGCTGGCACTGGGTCTTCTACGTCAACATCCCCATCGGCGCGGTCGCGCTGTTCATCATTTGGCGGCTGCTGCCGCCGCTCCACACGCAGGGCGTGACGCGCAAGATCGACTACCTGGGCGTGGCTGTCTTCACGGCGGCCCTCGTGCCGATCCTCATCGGCCTGACCAACGCTCAGCAGCACGACTGGACCGATCCGCTCGTCGGCGGCCTGATCGTTCTGGGTCTCGTCCTGGGCGGTGTCTTCCTCTTCATCGAGTCACGCGCGGCCGAGCCGATCGTGCCCTTGGATCTCTTCCGCAACCGCACGTACGCCATCTCGGTCGTGGCCACCTTCCTGGCTAGCTTCGGCTTCTTTGGCGCCGTGCTCTTCCTGCCGCTCTGGTACCAGGTGGTCAACGGCTCAACGGCGACGGCCAGCGGCTATCAGCTGCTGCCGCTCCTGGGCGGCCTGATCATCAGCTCCATCGCGTCGGGCCAGATCGTCAGCCGCACGGGTCGTTACAAGTGGCTGACGGTGGGCTCGCTTGTCATCCTGTCGATCGGCCTGCTGCTGCTCACCAATCTGCGTGCGGAGACCCCGCCGCCCATGCTCTGGCTCTGGCAGTTCGTGACCGGCCTGGGCGTGGGCCCGACGTTCGCGGTGTTCACGATCATCGTCCAGAACGCGGTGCCGTGGAACCTGCTCGGCGTCGCGACAAGCAACCTGACGTTCTTCCGCCAGATTGGCGGCACAGTGGGCCTGTCGCTCGCGTGGACGATCTTCGGTACGAGCCTGCGCACCGAGGCTCCGTTGCAGGTGACTGCGCGGCTAACCGATGCCGGTGCCCCAGCGCAGATCATCAGCGGGTTCAGCGCCAACTTCAGCGCCTCCGACCAACTCAACCAGTTTGGCGTGGGCGACATGGGCACTCGCATCCTTGCCAGCGTGCCCGAGCAGTTCAAGGCGCTAATCGAGCCGTTCATCCAGTACATCGTCACCGGCATCCACGAGGCGCTGTCGATCGCGATTGCGAACTCGATGTGGCTTGGCGTGGGCGCCGCGATGATTGCCGTGGTTGTGGCTGTGTTCCTGCCGGAGGTGGCGCTGCGGCGTGAGCACAACGCGGCGAGCGCGGCCCTGGTCAAGGCCGAGACCGCGCCGGTGGGCGATCCGGCACCGCCGGACACCGTTCCCGAGGCTTGACCCTGATCTAGCGCCTGGGCCTAGCCCAGGAAAACCTCGCCGAGCCGCGCAACCAGGTCCAGGTCGCGCGGCAGGAAGGTCTGGAGCATGACGCGCTCAACGCCCGCGGCGGCCAGGGCTGCTGCGCGGTGCGCGGAAGGTCACCGGCGACACCAGCACGCCCAGGTTGATGCGCTTCGTCTCCCGCGCCAGCCCGGCAAGGGAGGTCCCGGCGTCCGTCGTCGCCAGTCCAGCGCCGCCGGGAAAGCTGGCGTAGTGGTCGGATCGGAAGAATGCCTCGAAGCCGGCTTCCTCCGCGGCGTGTGCAAGGGCCAGGATCTCCTCGTAGGCGACCCCTGCTGGGGCTCGGTCATGAGCGCGAAGCGCATCGGGTTCTCCCGGGTCGCGCCGGCGACCGCAATCAGCGCCCGCCGGACTTCGCGCTACATGGTCACATGGATCGTGGCCACTCACTCGGCGGTGCAACGGCGGGCTGAGCGGCGGGGTGCGTCCGACGCCACCGCACGTACAGCCGATTGATCACCCAGATCACGATTACAACCGGGATGAGAACAGGCAGTACGACGATGAGCAGCCAGATCAGCAGGCTGAGGGCGCCCTGAGCAATCCGCACCAGCGACGCCAGAGCGTTATCGATCTCCTTGCCCAGGTCCCAGCCAGTCGACGCCTGGGTGACTTCCGCAACCGGCGGCGGATTGAAGCCAACTTCGAGCGTTGCCAGCGCGGCCCTGTTGGCCAGCAGATCGCGCTGCGCGGTGATGCTCTCAATCTCACCGCGAACCTGGGTCAGCTCCGACTGGACCTTGAGGACGTCCGTGATCGTTGTGGCGCGGGTCATGATCCCCTGCAGCGCCGACTCAGTCGAGCGCAGGTTCGTAAGGCGAGCGTCCAGGTCGACGACCTGCGCGGTCACGTCCTCGGACGATGTCTGCTCATCGACGATGCGCTTGGCCAAGCCCTTCAGGCCGTTGAGTGCGTCGGCCCAGCGCTCCGCCGGAATGCGGTAAGTGACGTAGGCCGACTTGCCATCGCCGCTGTCGCTCGCACGCGACGCCGCGACATGGCCGCCCAGACCCTTGATGACCGACTCCGCCTGGGAGACGGCGGCGTTGACGTCCGCCACTTCCAGGTCAAGTGAGCCGTTGTAGACGATCAGCTGCTGATCGGGGATGGCGTTGCCATTCGAGTTGTTGCCCGGATTGGGTGCCGCGGTCGGCCCGGCGGCGGGAGCCCCGACTGGTCGGCCGACAAGCTCAACATCGCCTCCTCCAGCCGTCGGCAGGCCGGCCGCGCCGGCGCAGGCCGCTACCAGCAGCGTGGGCAGCGCAATCAGCGCCGCGAGCGAGATGCGTCGATGGTTCACCCTGTTCTCCAGTCACCCGTCCCCTCCAAGCAACCCCGTCGTTGATAAGCATTCCACTCGCAGGTTGTGACGCGTAGTGCCATTGGTTAAGTTCCCGACGCGCTGCCTAAGATGGGACGCGAATGACTGACTCCAACGCGCTTCTCATGCCGATTCCTGACGGGCTGGTTGCAACGGGCGCGGCCACGGCCGATTTCGAGCCGCTGGCCGATCTGGCCGACCTACCCTCCGGCCGGATGCTGCGTGTCACCCGGGGCGACCTCGACCTGTTGCTGGTGAACTCCGAGAGCGGCATCTGCGTCATCGATGACCGCTGCCCGCACATGGCCGCGCCACTGTCCCTGGGGATGCTCGACGGCTGTGTGGTCGCATGCCCGCTCCACCGTGGCCGCTTCGACGTGAGCGACAGCAGCATCGTGCAGTTCCCGACAACGGGCGGGCTGGACGCGGACGGCGGCTACCACGCGCCGTGGACGCCCTCAGATTCGGCGCCAAAAGCCGAACCGACCGATCTCAAGGCCATGGCCCGAGCGGCGACAAGGGTGCGTCGGCTGCGCTATTACCCAGTGCGGATCGAGGGCGGCAAGATCGAGGTGCGCCTGCCGCGCTGACCGTGGGCGCACCGCCCGGCTGAGCGTGGGCAGCCCGCCGGATTCGCCTGTGGGGGGTCTTGTCGGGTAAAGTTCGGCAGAGCCGTGTAGTCGGTCGAGAGGGTAGCCGTAACCTCCGATCCGTCGTCACCGGAGAAGCCGTGAGTGGACCTACGTACAACGCGAACAATTCGTAGCGCGATAGAGATTCGCGCACCGCTCGCCACAGTTTGGCGTGTGCTGACTGATTTCGACGCCTATCCGGCGTGGAATCCGCACGTCCGGCGCGTGGTCGGTCGACCGCGCGTTGGTGGCCGAATCGCGATCCACACGCGTCCGCCCGGCGGCCGTACTGTCGTCATGCGGCCGGTCATCCTCAGCTGGACAGCGCCGCACGAACTGCGCTGGCGCGCCACGTTTGTGAGCCGCGCGCTTTTTTCCGGCGAGCACGGCTATCGGCTCGAGGAGATTGCGCCCGGGCGCGTCCGCTTTGTCCAGGACGAGACTTTCTCGGGCTGGCTCGTGCCGCTCTACGCGCGCGCACGGCTCGCCTCGACCAGGCTTGGCTTCGCCCAGATGAATGAGGCGCTGCGCACGCGCGCTGAGTCCGAGGCGGCGAACCCCGGCACACCGGTGGCAGCAGTTGGTGCGACCTCGTGAGCCGGGTTCAGCGCACTCTTCCTTTCCGCTCACCGGCAGCCCGATGGTCCCGTTTCCGACAACCCATCGGCACAGGGACCGTGACTGACGCAGCCGGTACCTTGCGGCCCATGACTTATCCGCGTCCCAGCGCGTGGGTTCTTATCGTTGTGCTCGTGGTGGGGATGCTCGGCTCGGCCGGCACGGCCGTGACGATCGCCGCGAACCCGCCGCCGCAGTGCACCGGCTGGACTGACGAGTTCCACCCGCCCACGGAGATTCGCGTCCGGCTCAGTCGGGGCCCCAGTGCCGGCACCGTCGCGGTCGTTCCCTTCTGGGACTACGTCGGCACAGTCGAGGCCGCCGAATACTCCACCTCCGGGCCACGCGGACCCATCTGGTTGCGCATGGGTGCATTGGCCGTCAAGGAGTACGGCTGGTACTACGCGATGCACTGGCGCGGTGGCTCCGTGACGATAACCAACGAAGACGGCACGACGACGACTCAGTGCTACGACGTGCGCGACACCACGGCAGACCAGATCTACAAGCCCTTGCGCCTGGTAAACGGCGAGTGGATAACGGCCAATGTCCCGTCTGCGGCACAGGTGCAGGCCATGGCTGAGACGTGGCCCATGTCGCTGCGCAAGTGGGTGGTCGCCAAGCAAAAGAGCCGCTTCTTCCTCACCGGCTACAGTTCGGGCAAGAAGAACCCGTGTGGCACCGACTCCGATGCGTTCAAGATCTTTCAGAAGAGCCTGGGCGACTGCATCGTCAAGGGCCTCAACTTCGAGGAAGCGCAACGCCGCTACTACGAGCCCAACGTGCTCATCGTTGACCCGCGCGCGCACGACGTCCTCGACGACCCTGACGCCAATAGCCTGCCGACCTACTACGGCGACCTGGGTGTGCTGACGCCGGGCGCGAACACCATGACCGGGTGGCGCGTGTACGCCGGCACCGATACCGGCTTTGCCGACCCGGTCACCGGCGCCTTCGCGATTGATTCGACCGAGATTGAGGGCCAGGACGTCGGGGATGTCAACGGCGACGGCCGCAAGGATCTCGTCATGATGCTCAAGACCGGCAAGATTCGAGTCGCACTGACGACTGGCGCTGGTTATGCCGATCCAACTTCGCAGGACTTGCCCAACGGCGCTCCGACCGACCAGCTCCTGGTGGGCGACTTCGACGGTGACCTGCTGGTCGACGTTGGCCTGCTGCGCTCGACCCCGGTGGCGCCGCTCCCCGACCAACCGGCCACGCTCGTCGTGATGCACGGCACGTCGAGTGGCACATTCAATGCGCCGGTCGATTGGTGGCGCGGCGCGCTCGACCTGACACCTGTGACGGGCCAGCAGGTTGGCGTCGGCGACGTCAACGGCGACGGCAGGGCCGACCTGGTCATTCGCAACCTGGGTGCCGGATTCAGCTTCTACGTGGCGGCGTCAGTGCCGTCATGTGCCGACATCTCGATCTGGGGACCATGCCCCGTTCCGGCCGGCGTGGGTCTCGCTGACGCCACCGAGTGGTTCAACAACACCGACTGGCTGACGCCGACGCCTGAGTGGGCGCTCACAGATTTCAACCGTGACGGTCGGAGCGACGTGGTGGTCGTCGTCAAGAGCGGCAGCGGCGTCGACGTCTTCGGTGCCAACGCGACGGTCGCCGGCGGCAGCTTCGTCAATCAGCACAAGATGTGGCACGCCGACAACCAGTCGCTCGACGACATGAATGTGCTCGGCATCGATGTCAATCCCGACGGCCTGGGTGACCTGGCGCTGCTCAGGAAAAACGGCAGCAACACCACGGTGCAGTGGCTGCAAGCGGTTCAAACGCTCGGCGTCGTGACCTATTCGGCGACCACGGGATACAACGACAGCGGCCTGTCGTGGGCCCCGGCTGCTACGAAGCCCTACTGATCGGAGGCGCGCAACCACGCGCGCCACTCAGCTTCAGACGGACCGACCGATAGCCGATTACCGGCTCTGACAAGCGGCAACCTGATCAGACGCTGCTCGCGCAGCAGCCTGTCATAGGCGTCGTCGGCCGACATGCTGAGATAGCCCAATCCGGCATCGCGGTAGGCGCGTGAATCCGAGTCGAACAGGTTGGTCGGGCCGAATCGGTCGCTGAAGCGCTTGAGCTCGGTCGGCGCCATAGGCTTCGCGCCAATATCAACGAAGTTGACCTTGACGCGGCGCTCGCTGAAGAAGCGCAGCGCCTTCTGGGTGTCGCGCGAGTCGCGCCGGCCGAAGAGCTGTACCTCGGCCGGCGGCTGGTTGGCTGTCAGGCCTTCTTGCGGCGGCCGCGCTTCGAGCGTCGCTCAGGCGTGGCCATGCCGACCAGCCAGCCATTGGCCGACTTGCGCACGACGACGTCTTTGCGTGCCTCCTGGGCCGCCTTCATGATCCGCTGGCGCATCGTGAGCGCCTTCTCTTCGCGTCCCAGCCGAACCTCGAACACCGCCTTGGGATCGGTGATCTGGCCCAGCATCTGAACCAGCTGGCGCTGCTGCCTCTCGCGCGCCAGAGCCTTGGGGCTCAACGCACGTGGTTTGGCGGCCCCCTTTGGCTTGTCTAGCATTGAAACATCGACCTTACGAATTCTCACGGGTTTATGCCTCGCTGGTGTGCTTGGCGAATCGTCGCCAACGGCTCATTCATTCTAGTACCGCGTGAATTGGAGCAATCAACATGAAGATCGGCGTAATTGTTCCGCAGGGCTGGACTGGCGAATACAAGGGCTGGAATGCGGTTGATGCGTGGCAACGAACGCGTGCCGTAGCCAAGCAGGCCGAGGCGCTGGGATTTGAATCGATCTGGCTGTTCGATCACTTCCACACCGTGCCGCGACCAACGCTCGAAATTACTTTCGAGGCCTTCACATCGCTGGCGGCGCTTGCCGCAGAGACATCGCGCGTCCGGCTGGGCCACATCGTGCTGTGTGCCGCGTATCGCAATCCGGCGCTGACCACGAAGATGATTTCGACGCTCGACGCCATCAGCGCCGGTCGCGCCGAGCTGGGACTGGGCGCGGGCTGGAAGCGCGACGAGTGGCGCGCCTATGGCTACGGCTTCCCCGACGCGCCCGAGCGGCTCGCGATCCTGAAGGACACGCTCGAGGTTGCGCGGGCGATGATGAGCGACGACCGCGCCACCTATTCGGGCAAGCATCTCCATGTCGACGGCGCCATCAACGTTCCCAAGCCGGTGCAGCAGCCGCGCGTCCCGATCGTGGTCGGCGGCAATGGCCCCAACGTCACGTGGCGCCTCGCGGCGCGCTATGCCGACGAGTTGAACCTCGATGGCCTGACGCCGGCCGAGGTGAAAGACGCGCTGCCGATCATCAGGGCGCGTTGCGCGGAGATCGGCCGCGACCCGGCGTCGCTCGCGGTGTCGGTCCACACCTGGTGGGAGCAGATCACAAACGCGGGCGCGGCGCGGTCCGAGCTGCTCGCCGGCTATCGCGAGCTGGGGGTCAGTCGCGTCATTGCCCTCGTGCGTGATGCCGCGGATTCAGACGAGGCGCTTGAGCGTTGGGCAGCCGACGCACGCGCGGCCGGGGCGGAGCTCGCCTGATCGCTGACGTGCGTCAGCCCTCAGATATCTCACATCGACTTTCGCTACCGTGACCGCGATGCACCGACTCCGCAGCAGCCGCGCGTGGCTGACTCTCCTCGCGGGCGCAGCAGGCGGGCCGGCGCTGCTCCTCGCCTGGCCCGGCGTCGCCCTCGCCCACCAGCTGAACGAGCGCTACGAGGCGCCGCTGCCACTGGTCGTGTACGTGGGTGGGGCGGCGCTGGCGGTGGCAATGTCCTTCGTCTTCGTCATCCTCCGCAACGCGCCTGCGCCCAAGACCCAGGTCGCCGGGACGATACGCACGGTGCCGCGCTGGCTGCGCCTGACGCTGCAGGCGCTGGGCCTCATCGCGTGGCTGTGGATCGCCGTCCAGGCGCTCAGCGGTGGGTCGAGCGATGCCGACGTCGCGTCGCTCTTCCTGTGGGTCTACGGCTGGGTGGGCCTCGCGCTGATCAGCGCCCTGGGCGGACCTCTCTGGTCATGGCTCGACCCGTTCTCGACGATCCACGCCATCCTGAGCGGCGTCGCCGGACGCCTGGGCCTATCGGGCGGACAGGCGTCAGCCTATCCAGCGGCCTTGGCCAAATGGCCGGCGGTCGTCGGCCTGATCGTCGTCGTGTGGCTGGAGCTTGTTGGTCGGGTCGAGGGTGGTCGGTCCCTCGGGCTCTTCTTCGT
>JARXKQ010000032.1 GCA_030271555.1 Chloroflexota bacterium
GCGGCGGGCTCAGGGGTTGCGCGCGGGCCGCTGGAGCATCTGCGCCGCCGTCGGGCCAAGGTGGCGCCGCTCGGGCAGGCGCTGGTAGCCGCCCACTGCCGCGACTGCGGCGAGCGAGCCGCCCACGATCAACGCCGCTGGGGCGCCGCCAAAACCGCTGGCGATGAGCCCGGAAAACAGCCCGCCGATGGGCGTCGTGCCCACGAATACGGTCGTGTACAGGCTCACGACGCGGCCGCGCAGGATGTCCGGCACTGCCAGTTGGATCGTCGTGTTCGCGGTGGCGGCCATCGAGATGCCGCCCCAGCCCGCGACGAACATCATCGCCAGGCTCAGCGGCAGCCAGCGCGACACACCCACGCCGACCATCGCGAGCCCCACGAGCGCGGCGCCAACGAAGAGGCGGCCCATCGACGCCGTGCGTCGGAAGGCGATCGACAGTGCGCTCACAAGGGAGCCCAGACCCGCGGCGGACATCAGGAAGCCATAGGTGTCGGCGTCGCCGTGAAGGACGTCGCGTGCGACCACCGGGATCAGCACGGAATAGTTCATCGCGAAGGTCGAGACAAGGCCCACGACCACGATCACGAGCAGGATGCGCGGGTTGCCGCGGGTGTATTGGAAGCCTTCCACCAACAGGTTGACGACAGATCGAACGTTGCGACTGACGACCGCGCGTTCGGTCGGTGGGTGCATCTCGCTCGGCCGCATCATCAGCAGGCTGACCACGACCGCGAGGTAGCTCACCGCATTCACGAAGAACAGCGGCTCGATGCCGATTCCGGCGATCGTCAGGCCGGCGATGGCGGGGCCGATGATGCGGGTGATGTTGAAAACGGTGCTGTTGAGCGCCACGGCATTGGCGATGTGCTCGCGCCCGACCATCTCGATGACGAACGCTTGACGGATGGGCATGTCGAACGAGTTGACGACACCCATGCCCAGGGCGAGGGCGAAGATGTGCCACACCTGCACCTGGTGGGTGGCGTACAGCACGGCCAGGATGAGCGCCAGCAGGCCGGCGGTGATCTGGGTGATCATGAGCGCCTTGCGCTTGGAAATAGAGTCCGCGACGATCCCGCCGATTGGCCCCAGGAACAGGATCGGGCCGAACTGCGCGACGGCGACAACGCCCAGTGCGAGCGGGTCGTTGGTCAACTGCAGGACAAGCCATGCCTGACCAACCGACTGCATCCACGTGCCGATCAGCGACACGAGCATGCCCGTCCAGAACAACCGGAAGTTGCGGTGGCGGAAGGCAATGAGGCCCTCGGGCAATCTCATGGCTGGCTGCTCTGGGTTGCCCTGACGGCTGCTTCGATCAGATCGGCGCTCCCCTCGACCCCCAGGTGACCGGCGTCGAGCGCGAGGTCGTAGTGCGTGACGTCCTTCCAGTCAGCGCCAAAGACGCTCCTGATGTACTCGGCGCGGGCCGCATCGATCGACTGGCACAGCTCGCGCAATGACTTCTCCTCGGGCCGCGCTTCCGCTGGGATCTGCTCGACCCGAGCGAGCAGGTAGCGGACGCGGGCGTCGAGCGACGCGTGCAGCTGGACGTGGAAGGTTTTGGGCCGGTCAGCCAGGATGAATGCGCCGCCGCGACCAAGAATGACCGCGTTGCCGGTATCGGCCGCTTCCTCGATGACCGCGCGCGTGATCTCGACCAGGCGCTCGTGCACGCTCATTGGCGCCAGCGACGGCGCCAGATTGACGCCGGGCAGCGCCGGCTCCGGTGACGCGGCAAGGGCCGACGCGACGCGCTGCCAGACGGTCGGCAGGCGCTCGTCGTAGCTCTCCAGCTCTTGCTCGGGTATCCCGGCGCGCAGCGCCACCTGGGCGACTATCGCCCGGTCGAGCATCTCCGACCCAAACCGCTGTGCCAGCAGCCGGCCAATTGGTGCCCCGGCGGCGCCGAACTGACGCGAGATCGTTATTACGGGCACTAGCCGGCGGCGAGTCTCGCCATCGCATCGACCAGCTCGCGCACGGAGCCGGCCGACTTGTCGAAGGCAGCCTGCTCGTCGGGGGCCAGCTTGATCTCAACGATTTCAGCGACGCCGCGCCGGCCCAGCTTGACCGGCACACCAACGAACAAGCCATCGACGCCGTACTTGCCCTGGAGCAGCACGGCGCACGGCAGGATCTCGTTGCGATCGTTCAGGATCGAGTCGACCATCTGGGCCACGCTGGCGGCGGGTGCGTAGTAGGCGCTGCCGGTCTTGAGCAGCGCGACCACTTCTGCGCCGCCGTTGCGGGTGCGCGTCACGAGGGCGTCGATGCGCTCCGCCGACATCAGCTCAGTGATCGGTACGCCGCCAGCGGTCGAGTAGCGCGGCAGCGGGACCATGGTGTCGCCATGGCCGCCCAGCACGAAGGCGTGGGTGCTGCTAACGCTGACGCCCAGCTCCTGCGCGATGAACGAACGGAAGCGCGCCGAGTCGAGCACGCCGGCCATGCCGATGACCCGCTCTGCGGGGAAACCGCTCGCGTCCATCGCCACGTGGCACATGGCGTCGAGCGGGTTCGTGACGATGATCAGGATCGCGTTGGGTGAGACTGCCGTCGACGCCTGCACGACGCTGCGGACGATGCCCATGTTCTTCGAGAGCAGGTCGTCGCGCGTCATTCCCGGTTGCCGTGCCAGGCCGGAGGTGACGACGATGATGTCGGACCCGGCAGTGTCGGCATAGTCGTTCGTGCCGGTGACGGTCATATCGTGGCCCACCACGGGCGCCGCCTCTGCCAGGTCGAGTGCCTTGCCCTGCGGCAGCCCTTCGACGATGTCGATCAGGACGACGTCGGCCAGGCGGCCCTCGGCGACGCGTTGTGCGACGGATGCGCCTACGTTGCCGGCGCCTATAACGGTGACCTTGGGGCGTGCCATGGCTGGGGACTCTCCTGTTTCGTCGGCCACGCTGCTGGGGCCGTAGTCTGGAATTGTTGGGATTCTAGCCTTCGCCCTCCTGGTTCGACCAAACACCAACCGTCACCCACAAACCCACCAAGGAGAGCAAGTGACCGCTGTCATTCATACCGAGAAGTTGACGAAGTACTACGGCAAGCACCTGGGCATGATCGACATCGATCTCGACGTCAACGAGGGCGAGGCATTCGGCTTCCTGGGCCCCAATGGCGCCGGCAAGACGACCATGATCCGGACACTGCTCGATCACATCCGACCCAGCAGCGGCCGGGCGACCGTCTTCGGCATCGAGACGACGGCCGATCCGGTCGCGATCCACCGCCGCGTGGGTTACCTGCCGGGCGAATTTGCGCTGTACGACAAGCTCACCGGAGGGCAGACGCTGGACTACTTTGCCAATCTGCGTGGGTTGCGCGACCGGGCCTATCAGCGGGACCTGATCGCGCGCCTCGACGTGGACCCAACGCGCAAGTTCCGCGAGTACTCCAAGGGCAACAAGCAGAAGATCGGCCTGATCATCGCCCTACAGCACAAGCCCGACCTGCTGCTCCTCGATGAGCCGACCTCCGGCCTGGACCCGCTCATCCAGCAGGAGTTCTACGGCGTCATCCGGGAGGCCAAGAACGAGGGCAGGACCGTCTTCCTTTCGTCGCACATCCTGTCCGAGGTCGAGAAGACCTGCGATCGGGTGGCGATCATTCGCGACGGCCGCCTCACGCGCGTTGATCGCACCGAAGCACTGCGTGACCTGGCCCACCACACGGTCGAGATGGTGTTCGCCGGCCCCGTTCCCGCGACCGCATTCGAGCAGATCCCCGGCGTCTCTGACGTCGTGGCCAGCGGCCACGTGCTGCGCATGAAGGTGTCGGGCAACATCGCATCAGTCGTCCGCGCGGCCGCGCAATATGAGCTGGCCGACTTCATCAGCCGCGAGCCGTCGCTCGAGGAGACGTTCCTGGCCGAATATGGCCATGGAACGGCCGAGGTCGCTGCGCAATGACCGCCACCACACGCACCCTTCCGGCCGGCCCCTCGCTGTCGCGTCGCCTGTACGGGCTGGGCAGCATCTTCGGCAAGACCGTGCGCGATTCGCGCCGGGCGATGCTCGTCACCGCCATCCTCCTCGCCATCGTGTTCCTGGGCGTGACCAAGGCGTTCGTGGCTGAGTTCAACACCGCTGACAAACGCCTCGAGCTCGTGCAACTGACTCAAGCACTTCCGCCAATCATCGCTGGGCTGGCCGGCAAGGTCACCGACAACATCGGCACGATGGGCGGCTACCTCCAGTACAAGTACGGCACTTTCATCCCGATACTCCTCAGCCTCTGGTCGATCCTGGCGCTGTCGGGCACGCTGGCGTCCGAAACGCAGCGCGGCAGCATGGACATCCTCGCCGCGACCGGCAAGCCGAGGCGCACGATCGCGCTCCAGAAGCTTGCCGGCCATATCGTGCCCCTGACCATCGCGCTCCTCGTGCTCTTCCTGTCCGTCGTTGTCGCGGGCAGCGCCTATCCCGTCCTGCCGGGCGACGCGATCAGCGTCACATCCGCGTTTGCGTACACCGTCTGGGCGGGGCTCATGGCGCTCGCCGCCGGCAGTCTCGCGTTCGCTCTGGGCCCTTTCGTGGGTCGCGGCGCCGCCGCCGGTATCGCCGGCTTCGTGACCTTCGCCGGCTTCATCCTCAATGGCTACCAGGGGCCAGTGCCATCACTGGCGCCGTTCGCGAGCCTCACCTGGTGGTGCTGGACGTCGAACCACCTCGCGCTCGCCGGCTACTACGACTGGACGTCCGTACTGCTTGTCGCTGCGCTCGTCGTCGTGCTGCTGTACGTAGGCGTTGCCGCCTTCACGCGGCGCGACATCGGGCTGACAAGCGTCGTCCCGATTCCTTCCACTCCAAGGGCGCTGCGTGGCCTGGGTGGGCCGGTCGGGCGGGCGGCAGCATCGAACCTCGGCGTGGCTATTGCGTGGGGCGCGGGCCTGGGCATCTTCGGCCTGATCCTGGGCAATTCGTCGAAAGACTTCCTCGAATCGCTCCAGAAGTCACCGCTGTTCCTACAGCTGCTTCAGCAGGCCTTTCCGAATACCGACTACGCCACGCCTGGTGGTTTCCTGCAACTGCTTTTCGTCCAGTTCGGCGTCCTGCTCGCCGGCCTGGCCGCCGCGACGTTCGCCGCCGGTTGGGCGTCGGACGAGACATCGGGCCGATTGGAGATGGTTCTCGCCACTCCCCTCGGGCGGGTGCGGTGGGCGCTGGCCAGTGGGGCAGGCTTGCTGATCAACGTAGCCACCTTCGTTGCCATCGTTGCCATCGGCATAGGGCTGGGCATCGCCAGCTCCGGGGGCGACCTGGCGACGCCGGTACTCGGCTCGCTGATCCTGGGCGTGTACGCCGCGGCGCTTGTCGGCATCGGCCTGGCCGTCGGCGGCATCGCGCGCGCCGGCTGGGCCGCGCCTGCGGTAGTCATCGTCGTTCTCCTGACCTGGTTCCTGCAGCTCGTCGGGCCGCTTTTCAGCTTGCCGGAGGTCGTGCAGAACCTGGCGCTGACCGCCCATCTGGGCGAGACGATGGTCGGCCGCTGGGACTGGGGCGGCGTTGGCATGGCGGCCGTCCTGGCGGTGGGGGGCATCGCTCTCGGGGCGTGGGGCTTCAGGCGGCGCGACCTGGTGCGCTGACCCTCGGCTGACGGCGGCGCGGGCTATGCTCGTGCCGCCATGCCCGACCTGCCCAGCGGAACGGTCACGTTCGTTTTCAGCGACCTCGAGGGCAGCACGCGCCTGCTCAAGCAGCTGGGTGACGAGCAGTTCACGCAGTTGCTGGCCACCCATCGCGCGCTGCTGCGCGAGGTCTTTGGGCGCCACAGCGGCAACGAGATCGACACCCAGGGCGACGCGTTCTTCTACTCCTTCGCGCGCGCCCGTCCGCCGTTGCCGCGGCCGTCGAGCTGCAGCGCGCCCACGCCGACCAGGCGTGGCCCCGTGGCGTGAAGGTCAACGTGCGCCTGGGCCTGCACACAGGCGAGCCGGTTGTGGGCGAGGAGGGCTACACCGGGCTCGACGTCGTCCGTGCGGCGCGTATCGCGGCGGACGGCGAAGGCGGCCAGATCCTGCTGTCTGAGGCGACCCGGGCGATCGTTGGCGGCAACCTGCCTGAGGGCGTTGGCATTCGCGAGCTGGGCGAACGGAAGCTCAAGGACATCGACCGACCCGAACCGCTATTCGAGCTGGTCTACGCACCCGAATCGCCCGCTGCGGCTGAGTCGGCCAAGCCGGTCGATTCGGCCCCGGCGGCTCAATCGGCCGTCCAGGTGGCACCCGCTGAGGTGTCGTTCGACGTCAAACCCGGCAACGTCTTCAAGCAGTGGCAGCGGATGGCCCGGCTCGCATTCGATGCAGCCAAGAACGACGATGATCCGGGCCGGGTCATCGAGGAGCGCGTGTTGAGCGAGCTCAAGAAGACCTTCGGCGACGCGATCATCATCGAAGGCAAGAACCCCAAGGTGAAGCCGCCCGCGCCGCCGACCGTGAAGCCAGCCAAGCTTCCGGCCAAGTCGGGCGGATCGGTCGCCGATGGGCTCGCCCGGCTGAATGCGCTGCGCGAGGCTGGTGCGCTGAGCGATGAGCAGTACTCCAAGGCGGTCGATCGGCTGCTCGCCGAAGGCTGACGCTATCCTCGCGGGCAATGACTGACCAGCCGCTCCCCGACCGACCCGCCACGGGCGATGGCGCCGACCAGCACCAGCACACCGACCCGGCCTGGCATCCCGAAACCCTGACCGTCCATGCCGGCCTGGCGCCCGACGAGCTGACCGGCGCGGTCGCTCCGCCCATCTACCAGACGGCCACGTTCGCGCAGGAAGGCGTCGGCCGGCCGCGCGGCGGCTGGGAGTACGCCCGAACGGGCAACCCGACGCGCGCCCGCCTCGAACAGGCAATCGCCGCGCTCGAAGGTGGCACCCATGGTCTGGCCTTTGCCAGTGGATCGGCCACGACATCGGTCATCGCCACCCTGGCGCTGCCCACAGAGCGCATCCTGTGCGTCAACGACGTCTACGGCGGGACGTTCCGGCTCTTCGAGCGCGTCCTGCGCGACACCGGTGTCGATGCGAGCTACCACGACTTCGCCGGCGACCCGATGGGCGAGCTCGATCGTGCACTCGACGCTCGCACCCGCCTGGTGTGGCTGGAGACGCCGACCAACCCGCATCTGCGCGTGATCGACATCGCGGCGATCGGACAGCGCCTGGCGAAGCACGCCGGCGCGCGCGGGGAGCGGCCGATCCTCGTCGTTGACAACACGTTCGCCTCGCCGCTCTCGCAGCAGCCGTTGAAGCTTGGTGCTGACATCGTTTTCCACTCCGCGACCAAGTACCTGTCGGGCCACTCCGACACGATCAGCGGCGTGCTCGCGACGTCGCGCGATGATCTCTACGAACGCCTCTCGTTCCTCCAGAACGCGATTGGCGCGGTCCCTGGCCCAATGGACTGCTTCCTCGTGCTGCGCGGCCTGCGCACCCTCGCGTTGCGCATCGAACGACATTCGGCGAACGGGCAGGCCGTGGCGGAGGCGCTTGCGGCGCGCGATGACATCGAGCGCGTCAACTACCCCGGGCTGCGCAGCGGCCGTCACGCGCACCCGTCGGCCGACCTGGCAGCACGTCAGATGCGCTATCCCGGCGGCATGGTCTCGTTCGTGCCCGCCGCGCGTGACGGCCGCTCAGCCGACGAGCGAGCGCGCAATTTCGTCGAAGGCACGCGCATCTTCGTCCTGGCGGAGTCGCTCGGCGGGGTCGAATCGCTGTGCGAGATCCCGGCGGTCATGACCCACGGATCGGTGGCCAACTCGCCGCTGGAGGTGTCGACAGCGCTGGTGCGATTGTCGGTCGGCGTTGAGAACGTCGACGACCTGATCGGAGACGTCACCCAGGCACTGGACCGCGCTTAGCGATGGATAACTGGCAAACCATCATCGAACCGTTCCGCATCCACTCGGTGGAGCCCATTCGGATGACCACCGTGGCTCAGCGTGAGGCCGCGCTCAATGGCGCCGGCTTCAACCTGTTCAATCTCCACGCCGACGACGTGATCATCGACCTGCTCACCGACTCGGGCACGGGCGCGATGAGCCGCGACCAGTGGGCCGCCATCCAGCACGGCGACGAGTCGTACGCTGGCTCGCCGTCGTGGTTCCGCTTCCTCAACGCCGTCCAGAAGCTGTGGCCGCTCAAGCACGTCATCCCCACCCATCAGGGCCGCGCGGCCGAGAAGATCCTGTTCAGCGTCATTGGCGGCCCGGGCAAGATCGTGCCCAACAACGCCCACTTCGACACGACGCGCGCCAACGTTGAGAACACCGGCGCGGAGGCGATCGACCTCACCCCGCCGCGCAACCCGCACGAGCTCGCCCCATTCAAGGGCGACATCGACGTCGCGGCTTTGGAGCGCCTCATCATGGAGCGCGGCGTCAAAAACATCCCCGTTGTCTTCATGACTATCACCAACAACTCGATGGGCGGCCAACCGGTGTCGCTCGCCAACCTGCGCGCGGTGCGCGAGGTGTGCACGCGCTACGGCCTGCCACTCTTCTTCGACGCCTGCCGCTTCGCTGAGAACGCCTGGTTCATCAAGCAGCGTGAGCCGGGCTACGCCGCGAAGTCCATCCCTGACATCGTCCACGAGATGGCCGCGCTCGCCGATGGCATGACGATGAGCGCCAAGAAGGACGGCCTGGCCAATATCGGCGGCTGGCTGGCGATGAACGACGACGCTCTGGCCGAGGCGTGCCGCAATGTGCTGATCCTGACCGAAGGATTCCCCACTTATGGCGGGTTGGCCGGGCGCGACCTGGAGGCAATCGCCCAGGGTCTGGAGGAGGTCGTCGAGGAGGACTACCTGCGCTATCGCATCCAGTCGACCGCGTACCTGGGTGAGGCGCTCGACGCGAGCGGCGTGCCGGTGATCCTGCCCATTGGCGGCCATGCCGTGTACATCGACGCACGCGAGATGTTGCCGCACATCCCGCCGCTGGAGTATCCCGGCCAGGCACTTGCCGTGGCGCTGTACCGCGCCGGTGGCATCCGCGGTTGCGAGATTGGCACGGTGATGTTCGGCGTTCATCCTGATGGCACCTAAACCCCGGCCAAACAGGATCTCGTCCGCCTGGCGATCCCGCGCCGGACATATACCCAGTCGCACATCGACTACACGATCGAGGTCATCCAGAGCGTCGCCGCCCAGGCGAAGGATCTGCGCGGTTACCGCATCTCCAGCGCACCCGCCCAGCTACGCCACTTCACCGCGAGGTTCG
>JARXKQ010000033.1 GCA_030271555.1 Chloroflexota bacterium
ATCCAGAACGAAAGTCGGGCCGGAGACGAGGAAGTCGATGAGCCACTGATCCTGGCTCATGCGCGGCTCGGCGCAGCCCATCTCAGTCATCGACGCGCCAGTGAAGATGAGTCGATCGCCGTCGATGGTGAGCGTGCCGCCGATGATGTTGCAGCCGGCGTTGGCGCTCAGCCGGCCGCCATCGAACGTCAAGCGGATACGCGTGCCGTCCGCTAGCTGGAACACGGCGCCGTCCTTGGTGACGGCCGTCGATAGGAACACGCGGCCGGTCAGGCCGACCGGTGGAATTGGGGTCGGCGTCGCGGACGGCGCCGGCGAGGGGGTGGGGGAGGGAGTGGGAGTTGGGGTCGCGCCCGGTGCCTGGGCGCAGGCGACCAGGATCACGGTGATGGAGGTGAGGCCAAGTCGGCCGAGGGCGTTCATGGCCCCAAGACGCGGCGCCTGCGCGCATTAGTTCCGTCGGCCACCGTGCGCGGCGCCAAAGAGACCGGCCGATTGGCCCCTCGCGTGGCCCCATTCGGCCCTAAGCCGGGCGCGGCGGGAGGGCTAGTTTCGGCCCGTGGTTATGACCCACTTCGTACCACTCGATATCGCGACTGACCGCTGCAAGGGCTGCGAGCTGTGCATCGGCGCTTGTCCGCACCACGTCCTGGCGCTCGACGAGAGCGTGGTCAATGCGCTGGGCTATCACCCGGTGACGCTGACTGATCCGGACGAGTGCACGTCGTGCGTCATCTGCGCGCGTGTCTGTCCTGACACCGTGTTCACGGTTTATGCGCGACCAAAGGCGGACGTTTCATGAGTGCCATGGCAACGACCCAACTGGCGCCAAAGCGCGTCCTCATGAAGGGCAATGAGGCCATGGCTGAGGCAGCCATCCAGGCCGGCTGTGACGCGTATTTCGGCTACCCCATCACGCCCCAGGCAGAGATCCTCGAGCTGATGGCGCGGCGCATGCCCGAAGAAGGCCGTGTCTTCATCCAGGCCGAGAGCGAGCTGGGCGCGATCAACATGGCCCTGGGTGCGGCGGCGACGGGCGCCCGAGTGCTGGTCAGCTCGTCGAGCCCCGGCATCTCGCTCATGGCCGAGGGCATGTCGTACATGGCCGGCAGCGAAGTGCCCATGGTCCTGATCAACGTGATGCGTGGCGGCCCAGGGCTGGGCAGCATCGGCCCCTCGCAGAGCGATTACTTCCAGGCGGTCAAGGGTCACGGCCACGGCGACTACAAGGTGCCAGTGCTCGCGCCCGCGTCGATTGCCGAAGCGGTCGCGCTGATGGCCGACGCCTTCGAGCTGGCTGAGCGTTACCGCACGCCGGTCATCGTCCTCGCCGACGGCACGCTGGGCCAGGCGATGGAGCCGGTATCGCCGGCGTACCGCGATCCCGCCCGCCTGCAGACCGACTGGAACCTCACCTCCACGAACGGCGAGCGTGAGCCGCGCGTCGTGCGCTCGCTCCACCTGCGGCCCGAGGAGCTGCAAGAGCACAACACTCACCTCCAGGCGAAGTTCGCCCAGATCGCGGAGCGCGAAGTTCGCTTCGCGACCGAGCGGATCGAGGACGCGGACATCGTCATCGTGGCCTACGGCACTGCCGCCCGGATCGCGCGCACGGCAATGGAGCGCGGCCGCTCAAAGGGGCTGCGCATCGGCATCTTCCGACCGATCACGCTCTGGCCCTTCCCAACGGCCGAACTGGTCGCAGCAACGGAGGGCAAGCGCGGGATCCTGACCGTCGAGCTCTCGTCGGGCCAGATGGTCGAGGACGTGCGCCTAGCGATCGAGGGCCGGCTGCCAGTCCACTTCCTGGGTCGTCAAGGTGGCGTCCTGCCCTCGCCCAACGAAGTTCTCGAAGCGTGCCGAAAGATGGTGGCGCCATGACCGTCCAGCTGACCGACAACCGGCGCGTCATCTACCGCCGACCGGATGCACTGCAGGACAAGTCGACCCACTATTGCCCGGGCTGCGGCCACGGCATTGTCCACCGCCTGGTGGCTGAGCTGTTCGATGAGATGAAGCTGACGGGCCGGACCATCGGGGTCGGGTCGGTCGGCTGTTCGGTCTTCGCCTACGAGTATTTCAAGACCGACTTCGTGGAGTCGCCGCACGGCCGCGCGCCGGCCGTTGCGACCGGTGTCCGCCGCGTCCAGCCGGACAAGTTCGTGTTCACCTATCAGGGCGACGGCGACCTGGCGGCAATCGGCACAGCGGAGATCGTCCATGCAGCCGCGCGCGGCGAGAACATCACTGCGATCTTCGTCAACAACGGCATCTATGGCATGACCGGTGGTCAGATGGCGCCCACGACGCTGCTCGGCCAGAAGACCACGTCCTCGCCGCTAGGCCGGGACCCGGTGCTAGCCGGCTATCCGGTGCCCATCACAGAGATGCTCGCGCTCGTGCCGGGCACCGCGTACGCGGCGCGCGGCTCTGTCGCCACGCCACAGCTGGTCGGCCGCGCCAAGTCATTGTTGAAGCGCGCGTTCGAGCTCCAGGAGGCCAAAGCCGGCTTCACGATCGTCGAGATCCTGTCGAACTGCCCAGTGGGCTGGGGCATGACCGCGCCGGCATCGATGGAGCACGTCGAGAAGGACGTCATCGGCACCTATCCATTGGGCGTGCTGGTGGATCGAGCCAAAGCCGGGCCGGAGTCGAAGTGATGCAGCACGGCACGATCGTCGCGGGCTTCGGCGGCCAGGGCATCCTGTTCTGCGGTCATGTCCTCGCGCAGGCGGCACTGATCGAGGGGCGCGAGGTGTCATGGATGCCCAGCTACGGCCCGGAGATGCGCGGCGGCACCGCCTATTGCACGGTGATCGTGTCGGACCGGCCCATCGGCTCGCCCATGGTGGACGCGGCGGACTCGGCGATCGTGCTCAATCCGCCGTCGCTGGCCAAGTTCGAGCCGGTTATTGCACGAGGTGGCCTGATCGTCGTGAATTCGTCACTCGTCGAGGCCATCCCCGCGCGGACTGACATCGAGTCCCTGCTGCTGCCGTGCACGCAGATTGCGCGTGAGGCCGGTGACGATCTGCTCGTCAGCATGGTCGCGCTGGGCGGGCTCATCGCGCGCCGGCCCATCGTGGGCCAGGACTCCGTCCACGCCGCACTGCGCGATCTCTTGAGCGGCAAGAAGGCGCATCTCATCGAGGCCGACTCAGCTGCGTTCGAGCGCGGCTACGCGGCAGGCATGCGCGGCAGCACGCAGGAGCTGGACAACCGCGTCCTCGTCGACGTCTGGCGCTAACTCGCAATGGGCGGGTAACCTGCAAGCCATGGAACCGCTGGCGGTCACCGTCCGACCCGAACGACCGGCCGACCACGACGCCATCCGCGCGCTGCACGATGTCGTGTTCGACGAGCCCGACGAAGGGCTGATCGTCGACGGCATCCGCGGCAGCGCTGACGCTATCGACGGCGGGTCGCTCGTCGCGCTTGATGGCAGTGGTGCCGTGATCGGCCACCTGCTCGCGTCGCGCGGCGTGATCGTGGGCGACGACGGCGTGGAGCGCCACGTTTGGATGCTCGGCCCGTTTGCCGTGCGCGCCGATGTTCAGGGCCGCGGCGTGGGTGCCAGGCTGATGCGCGAACAGATCAATCTCGCGACCAAGCGCGGCGTGCCGCTCATCTGCCTGCTGGGTGAGGCGTCGTATTACCCGCGCTTCGGCTTCCAGCCGGCGCGCCAGCTGGGGATCGAGCCGCCGCAGCCGTGGGCCGATGAGCATTGGCAAGCACTCAAGCTGCCGTCGTACAGCGCCGATTTGCGTGGCCGCGCCCGCTACGCCGCGCCATTCAAGGTCGGCTGAAACCGGGGGAGATCTGGGGTGGCCTATGGGGGTCGAACCCATAACCTTCGGATCCACAGTCCGATGCTCTGCCGGTTGAGCTAAGGCCACCGTGGGGGAGCTCGAAGTATCGCCTAACCTTCGCAAATGAACATTCCCGGCTTCATTGCCCGCCAGTTCTACGTTGCGGGGTCGCTGCGCAACCACGACTCCGGCTGGGAGCTCAAGGCGCACAACCCCATGGGCAGCGGCGTGCTCACCGGCGTGGGCCAGATGCGGGTCGACGGCCACGACATAGCGCCGGAAACCGTGACCGCGCAACGGAGTGGCGACGCCCAGCCCATCCGCGCGCTGGATGTGACCAGGGCTAACCCGGTCAACGTCGCCAAGGGCGACGAGATCACGCTGCACGTGACTGGCGCGCCGCTCGCGGCGGGCGATCACAAGCTGGAGGTCGAGCTGTTCGAGCTCAACCTGGGTCGGTTGGCTTTCTCGATCAGCGACACCGTCGGCTAGCGCCGGTCACGCGTTCCGCCGGGCAGCCACGTTTGGTTGGAGCGCCGCGCGTCGGCCATATCGTCACCGGGACGCTTAGAACCTCAGGGAAGGGCAGGATCCGCGCTCGAAAGGGGCCCCCGCGCCGGCTGGGAGCGTGACTGAGCGTGCGCGAGTGACCATCGCGCCAACGATCACAAGGTTAAGTCGCTGCGTGACGGTATGGCCGACATACCGTCGGCTAGACGGGCGCTGGTAGCATCGGGACGTGATCGCCTCCGGCCGTTGGGTGCGCGTCCCTCCCTTTGAGCGTGGCATCACGCTGGGCGATTTCCTGGTCCCGATCCGCGTCGGCGAGCGCGCCGCCTCGTGGCAGCGGCACCTGCTCATGATCGCGGTGGGCACGCTGCTGATCATCCTTGGTGCCCGAATCAGCTTCTATCTACCGACCGATCCGCTGGTTCCGGTCACGCTCCAGACCTTCGGCGTGCTCTTTGGCGGGGCGCTGCTGGGCTTCCGCCGCGCACTGATGTCCGTGGCGCTCTACCTGCTGCTTGGCTTCGTGGGTCTGCCCGTTTTCGCGCTTGATCAGGCAACCGGCGTATACCGCTCCGGCCTGGGCACGGTCATCAGCATCGGAGCGGGCCACCTCGCGCTGGGCACGACGGGCGGCTACCTGGTGGGTTTCCTGTTCGCCGGCGGGCTGGTCGGCCGGTTGGCTGAGCTGGGCTGGGACCGGAGGATCGGTGGCTCGATCGCGGCGATGCTGCTCGGCAACATCGTCATCTACGTCATCGGCATCCCGTGGCTGATGCTCGCCGCGTCCCTGTCGCTCAGCGACGGCCTGAAGTACGGCCTGTGGCCATTCGTGGTGGGCGATCTGGTCAAGCTGGCCGTCGCCGCCGGCCTGCTGCCGGTGGGCTGGTGGCTCGTCCGCAGACGCTCGTCCGACCTCTAGGGACCGCGCTCGACCCTACAATTCGAGCCGCGCGCGCCCGTAGCTCAATGGATAGAGCGTCTGACTTCGGATCAGAAGGTTGCGGGTTCGAGTCCTGCCGGGCGCGCCAATGAACCGTCACGAGGTGGTGCTGCCGTGAACGTCGAGGCTGTCGCCCGACCATTGAACTGGCGCGCAATTCCTTGGGCCGCGCTGATCCTGACGGTCATCTGTGGCCTCATCGTCGTGCGCTCGCTCGCGCTGGGCCAGTTCTCGCCAATCGGGACCCTGGGCTTCGCAGCGCCGGTCGCCTTTGCCGCGGTCGTCGCCTACGTGCGACCCCCGGACCGGCGCTTCACCTGGGCAGCGCTGGCAATTGCGGCGACCCCGGTGGTGGTCCTGGCGGCGAACTGGCTGCCCGACGCCTGGTTCTCTCTGACGCCGGGCGACTGGAAAAATGCAGCGCAATTGCTGCTCGATGCTGGGGGTGTGGCCCGGGTGGTGGCCATAGTTCTGGGCTTCGTTGGGCTGGGCCTGTTGGGCCTGGCGTTCGGCGGCGTGCGCACCTTCATGTCGGCGGTGATCCTGGCCTTTGGCGTGCTGGTGGCCGCGGCGGGCGTGATCTGGGTCCTCGCTCATCCGATTGCCGATCTGCCGCTGCTCGACCTGGCGCGATCGGTTGCCTTTTCCGTTCTCACGGTCATTGGTTGGGCATTCGTCTTTGCCGCCGCGCTCGAGGCACTGCGCACGCTGTCCCTGATCGGGACCGGCCTGATCCTGGCCAACACGGTCATCAACGTGCTGCTGCTGTGGTGGACGATTCCGGCCAGCGCCAATACGGACCTGCTGTCGCTGCTCGTGGGCGGGCCAACTCTTCTGGGCTGGATCGCGCTGATGGCCGCGGCGTTGCGCGGCGAGTTGAGCCACGAGCGGAGTGGCGCGGCCGCTAGAAGTCGCGCCGCCCGCGGAGGTGGCGCTCAACGTCGGGCCGGCTGAGCTCGATCAACGCCAGCCCGGGCCGAACTCGGCTCAACGATAGACTCCGCCGCGCATGAATAACTTTCCCCAGAACGCCAGCGCGAGCGACCCGCGCGACGCGCTCGAGAGCGCGCGCCTGGCCGCCGAATCAGGCGACTACGAGACCGCCGCGACGCTCTATCAACGCGGCGTCGGCAACCCCGACCCGCAGGTCCACGTGGCCGCGCTGCTGGGCCTGGCCGATGCCCGCTACAGGCTGGACGATGAGCCGGGCGCGCTCCAGGCGTGGATCACTGCAACGATGGCGCCCGAAACGCCGCTCGCGTGGAAGGCGTGGGTGGCGCTGGCCGGCGCGCGGGTGCGCGAGAAAGACCTGGTGGGCGCAGCTCGAGCCTACCGCGAGGCAGAGGCGCGCGCGCCGCTCGATGAGCGCCAACAGATCCAGGCGCGCCTGGGCTGGCTCAACAAGGAGATGGGCAACAAGGGCACCGCGCAACGCTATTTCGGCCGCGCCCGACCTGGCGCCTTCACGCCGCTGGTGACCTACTCGATCATCGCCGTGACGGTGCTTGTGTCGCTGTTTACGTTGAACGGCGGCCAAGCGGGAGACGAGCTACTGGGCCAGCTGGCACTCGTTAAGCCCGCCGTCATGCACGGCGAGTACTGGCGGCTGCTAACGGTGACCCTGGTTCACGGCGGGATCCTGCATCTGCTGATGAATATGTACGCGCTGTTCATCGTGGGTCCGCTGGCCGAGGCGCTCTATGGCCGCGCCGTGTACCTCGCGATGTACCTCATCGCCGGCCTGGGCGGTTCGATCGGCTCGTATCTGTTCGTGGCCGCCCCGTCAGTCGGTGCCTCTGGGGCGATCTTCGGTCTGTTCGGCCTGGTGTTCACCGCGACCTACTTCCACAAGCCACTGTTGCGTGCCCAGGCGCGCGCCATCACCAGCCAGATCGGCGTCCTCATCGTGCTCAACCTGGTCATCGGTTTCGGCATCGGCGGGTTTGCCCAGATCGACAACGCGGCGCACATCGGTGGCCTGCTCGTCGGCGGCTTCCTGGGCTTCCTGGTTGCGCCCGGTGGCGCGGCGACGCTCGCCTCGTTCTGGCATCGCAACGAGACCAGCACCGAGCGGCGTTCCGTCGGCGGCCCGGTGATCCGCGTGCTGGGCATCGTCCTGCTGGGCGTCGTCCTCGTGGCGCTCCTGCTCACTAAGCCTTTCTGGGCGTGAATTCATCCATCCGCAACGTCCTGATCGGGACGTTCACGCTGCGCTTCTCTACCGGCCTAACGGGCGCGATGCTGGTCTATTTCATCGCCGACTTCGCCGACCATGGTGGGACGGAAGTGTCCGCCGTGGTGGTCGGGCTGTTTACCGCCCTGTTCTTCGTCGCCGAGCTCGTGCTCTCACCGCCGTTCGGACTGCTGTCGGACCGCTGGGGCTTCCACCGGGTGATGCAGTACGGGCCGATCTTCGGCGCAGTAGCGGTGATCCTGACTGGCCTCGTGCCGCTGCTGCTGTCGGCCGACCTCGGCGTCATTTCAGCCGCCTCCCTCGTCACGATCGCGCTCGTGGTCATCGGTGGGACGCGTCTCCTGGAGGGCGCGTCGACTGCCGCGAGCGTGCCCAGCATCCTGGGCTATCTCGCCCAATCCACGGCCGACGACGAGGGCCTGCGCGGCAAGGTGTCCGCCCGTTTCGAGCTCGCCACAATCCTGGGCATCGGCGCCGGGCTGGGCGCGGCAGGTGTTTTCTGGCTGCTGGGGCCGGTGGCCTTCTTCATCAACGGCGCGTTCTACATCGGCTCGCTGCTCATCTACCGCTACGGCGTCACTGCGCCCGACAAGCCGGCCGGTCCCCACCATCAACCCTCTTACGGCTGGCAGCGCTACGTCGGCCTGCTGCGCCGGTCCCACGTCTGGCTGCTGGCGCCGACCTGGATCGCGGTCAACGCAGCCCTTGGGCTGTACTCGAGCCAGGGCCTGTACGCCCTGGTGCGTACGCCCAACCCGCTGTTCAACGAGTGCGTCGCCCCGAGCCGGTGGTTCTCGTGCCAGCTCCTGGCGGGCGGGTTCGACTCGCTCCAGGTGACCGGCGGGCTGATCGTGGCCGGCGCGGTCTTCGTGCTGGGCCTGATTTGGTGGGGTAACCGATTCAAGAGCTACCGGCGGACGACCATCATCCTGTTCGGCATCGCTGGCGGCGCCGTTCTCGTGGCGTCGGCGCTGCTCGTCAACCATGCCGTGGATGTCGAGCGCATCGTGGGCGTGGCGCGCGGGCTCCCGATTGCGCTGGCCCTGCCCGGAGTTGCGTTTGGCCTGTTCGTGCTCGCCGGCGCGACGCCTGCCGCGCTGGGCCTGCTGTCCGACATGTCCGAGGCCTTCCCTGACGACCGTGGCGCAATCATGGGCCTGTACAGCGTCTTCCTTGCCCTGGGCCAGATCACCGGCGCCCTGATCGGCGGCGAGATGTCGCAGAAGTTCGCTTTCGATGGCATCTTGCTGGCCACGCTGGTGCTGCTCGCAATCGCCCTGGCACCGTTGGCGCACCTTCGGCGCTACGAGCACCACTTCAGCTCGCCGGCCGCTTCCTAGAATGCCCGCGGTGACGGCGCAGATACCAACCTTCGGCAACTTCATCGGCGGGGAGTGGCGGCCCGCGGAGAGCGGCGCGACCTTCGAGTCGCGCAACCCGGCCGACAACCGCGACCTGATCGGCCACTTCGCCGCCTCTGACGCGGCCGACGTCGCTGCCGCCATACGGTCTGCTGAGGAGGCGCTCCCGGCCTGGCGGCGCATGCCTGCGCCAAAGCGCGGCGAGATCCTGTACGCGTTTGGCGCGCTGCTCGCCCAGCACAAGGAACGCCTCGCGCAGGCGCTTACCCGCGAAATGGGCAAGGTGATGACGGAGGCGCGCGGTGACGTCCAGGAGGGCGTGGACATCGCATTTCTCATGGGTGGCGAGGGCCGGCGCATGTT
>JARXKQ010000034.1 GCA_030271555.1 Chloroflexota bacterium
GGTATTCCTTCCGGCCCACGTAGTTGAACAGGAAGCTGATCCCGTGGCTCAGGAACAGCAGCAGCGCCATGAACAGGATCTGCAGGCCGCGGTCAACGTTCTCGGCCGGAGCACTGAAGAAGAAGCCCAACGGGCCGCGTGTCGCGAGACCCACGATGATGAACACGAAGATCCCGTGGCCCAGCCAGAAGCCGCCGTAGTGGACCGCGAAGAAACCGGCCGTCACGGTGGCGAGCGCGGAATTGCCTTCCGCCGCCAGCACGATCTTGGGAACGTTGATCAGGCCGATGATGCCGTTCTCGAGCCAGTACGAGATGAGTATGATCGCGACATCCCAACCCCAGAACAGCACCCCGATCAGCGGCACCAGGTTGACCGCGACGAGCACCGCCGCGGCCAGCAAAGTCGAGCCGCGCAGCGTCCGCGCCCAGACGATTACCTCGGAGGTGACCACCTCCGGATTGTCAGCCCTGGTGCGGGACGCCCGCCAGCCGGCGCAGCACCGCCGGCATGATGCCGCCCTGGCGGTAGTAGTCGAGCTCCACCGGGCCGTCGAGCCGCGCAATGACTTCGATGTCGCGCGTCCCATTGGCGTCGGTCACGCGCAAGGTGACGTGTTTTCGCACCGCGAGCCCGTCGGTCAACCCGATGACGCTGAACTCCTCGCGCCCGGTCAGGCCAAGTGACTCAGCATTCTGTCCGGGCAGGTACTGCATCGGCATTACGCCCATGCCGACCAGGTTGGAGCGGTGGATGCGCTCGTAGCTCTCAGCCAGGACGGCGCGGACGCCCAGCAGCGCCGGTCCCTTGGCCGCCCAGTCGCGCGACGACCCGGAGCCGTATTCCTTGCCGGCCAGGATGACCAGCGGCGCGCCGTCAGCGGCGTAGCGCATGGCCGCGTCGTAGATGAACATGCCTTCGCCGCTCGGCTGGTGCGACGTGTACGGTCCCTCCTTGTCCGCGAGCGCATTGCGCAGCCGGATGTTGCCGAACGTGCCGCGCATCAGCACCTCGTGCTGGCCGCGCCGCGCGCCATACGAGTTGAAGTCGAGCGGCGCGACACCGTGTGCCTGGAGCCACTGACCGGCGGGCGACCACGCCGGGATCGAGCCGGCGGGGGAGATGTGGTCCGTTGTGACTGAGTCGCCCAGCACCGCGAGCGCGCGCGCGCCAACGATGTCAGTGACGGGGGCGGGTTCGCGGCCCATGCCGTCCATGAAGGGCGGCCGCGCGACGTAGGTCGAGGTCGCATCCCAGTCATAGCGCTTCGAACCGACCGGGACGGGCAGTGCCCGCCAGTGCGCGTCACCGTCGAAGACGCTGGCGTAGATGCGGTTGAAGATCGCGGGCGAGACTGCCGACCCCACCGTCGTGCGAACTTCTTCCGGCGAGGGCCAGATATCGGACAGGAAGACCGGCTTGCCGTCGCGGTCGGCCCCCAGCGGCTCCGACGCGAGGTCGATGTCGACCGTACCCGCCAGGGCAAACGCGACGACGAGCGGCGGCGAGGCTAGATACGAAGCACGCGCCAACGGATGGATGCGGCCCTCGAAGTTGCGGTTGCCAGATAGGACCGCCGCGACCACCAGCTCGTTGTCCTCGATCGCCTTTGCGACCGGCTCGTCGAGCGGCCCGCTGTTGCCGATGCACGTGGTGCAGCCGTAGCCGACTACGCCGAAGCCCAGCTCCTCGAGCGGCTTGAGCAGCCCCGCGGTCTGCAGGTACTCGGTCACCGCCCGCGACCCAGGGGCCAGCGAAGTCTTGACGGTTGGATTGACCGACAAACCGCGCGCCAGCGCATTCCGGGCGAGCAGGCCCGCGCCGACCATCACCGTGGGGTTCGAGGTGTTGGTGCACGACGTGATCGCGGCGATCGCCACCGACCCGTGATCGATCGTCTGCGGTCCGTGACCGTTGCCGCCCACGGTGACCGGGTGTGCCTCGGCCGTCTGGGGGTAGGCAGCGTGGAAGTTGGCCGGCAGGTCGGGCAGTCGGACCTTGTCCTGCGGCCGGCGTGGCCCGGCAACAGTCGGTTCGATTGTCGCGAGGTCGAGCTCGAGGGTCTCGTCGAACGACGGCCCCGCGCCGGGCTCGCGCCACAGTGCGTTCTCCTTGGCGTACGCCTCGACGAGCGCCACCTGTGCCTGTGGGCGCCCGGTGATGCGCAGGTAGGCGAGGGTTTCGTCATCAATCGGGAAGAGCGCTGCGGTCGCGCCGTACTCGGGCGCCATGTTGGAGATCGTCGCCCGGTCGGCCAGCGCCAATGACGCCAGGCCGTCGCCGGCAAACTCGACGAACGACCCAACCACGCCGTGCGTCCGGAGCATGTTCGAGATGATCAACACTAGGTCCGTGGCGGTCGAGCCGCGTGGCAGGTCGCCGTGCAGCCGCACACCAACGACGCGCGGCATGGGCTGGTAGAGCGGCTGACCCAGGAGCACAGCCTCAGCCTCGATCCCGCCGACGCCATAGCCCAGGACGCCCAGCCCGTTGACCATCGTTGTGTGCGAGTCGGTGCCGACGAGAGTGTCCGGGAAGGCGACGGTCGCGCCCGTCTCGTCGGCGCGCGTCGTGACAACTGCTGCGAGGTATTCCAGGTTGACCTGGTGCACGATGCCCGTGCCGGGCGGCACGACGCGCAGTCCAGCGAATGCGGTCTGCGCCCAGCGCAGGAGCGCATAGCGCTCGCCGTTGCGTTCGTACTCGCGATCGACGTTGAAGGCATACGCGTCCGGTGTCCGATAGCGATCCACCTGGACCGAGTGGTCGATCACGAGATCGGCCGGGACGAGTGGCTCGACCAGGGCGGGGTCGCCGCCGATGTCTGCCATCGCGTCGCGCAGCGCGGCCAGGTCGACCACCGCCGGGACGCCGGTGAAGTCCTGCATCAGGACGCGTGCCGGCATGAACGGGATCTCAGCGTCGCTGCCCAGGTTGGGTTGCCACGCGGCAAGGGCGCGCGCCTCTTGCTCGCGGACAACGCCGCGTCCGGCGTGGCGAATGGCGTTCTCGAGCAGCACCTTGACGGTCATGGGCGCTTTCGCCAGATCGGTCATGCCGCTCCGGTCGAGCCGGTAATAGGTGTACGCGCGATCCCCAACGCGCAATTGCGCGCGCGCTGAAAAAGGATCGGGGAGGGTGGTGAGACGGTTCATCGGCGACGGGCCTCCGAGCCCCCGCAAGCATTTGGCGGGGCTGAGCGGCGCCTGGCGGGAGTGCCCGCCGCGGGTCGCGATGTGTCGACCAGCCGAGTATACGCCCCGGCCAGCAGCCGACAATAAGCGCGATGACCTCCGACCACCTACATGGCTCCGACCACGCGCACGACCACCAGCACGCCGACGACGGCAAGCCGCGCATCGGCTTCATCGGCGCGGGTCGCGTCGGCACGGCGCTGGGCGTCGCTTTCAGTCGGGCCGGCTGGGAGGTGACCGGCGTAGCCAGTCGGGATGAGGCGCGGCGGGCGCGTTTCCACTCGCTGGTGGCAACGGCACGCGCGTTCGAGGACGCGTCAAACGTGCTCGACGAGGCCGACCTGATCTTCCTGACGGTGCCCGACGATGCCATCGCCGCCGCCGCGGAGTCGCTCCATCTCTATAGCGGTCAGGCGCTCGTCCACACATCGGGCGCCCTGCCCGCTTCAGTCCTCGCGCCGGCGATGGCGGCCGGGACCAGCAAGGCGAGCTTCCATCCGCTGGTCGCGTTCGCGGATCTGGAGCGCGCCCTTGAAGCGCTGCACGGCGCGACGGTGGCGCTCGACGGTGATGAGTCGCTGTTACCTGTCCTGGCAGATATGGCGGAGTCGATCGGGGCGCGGCCGGTGCGATTGCCTGAAGGCGGAAAGTCGGCCTATCACGCGGCGGCGATGATGGCCGCGGGTGGGCTCGTGGGACTGTTGGACGGCATCGCCCAGGTGGCGCAGTTGGCCGGCCTCGACGAGAAGACCGCGCTTGCCGTCTACCTGCCGCTTGCCCGCCAGGCACTCGCCAACAGTGAGCAGTTTGGCGTTGACAACTCGCTCACCGGACCGTTTGTGCGGGGCGACGTCGGTACAGTCCGCGGCCACCTTGATGTTCTGCGCGCTTCCGCCCCTGATGCGCTCGCGTTGTACATCGCGGTCGCCCGGCGCGAGCTGGCCATCGCGCGGCGTCGTGGACGACTCGCCGATGACGCGGCGGCGCAACTCGAAGCGCTGCTCAACGAGGCGTAGTCCACCGGCTGATTGCACGCGGCGGTCCACCCGCTAACATTCAAGACTCGATGCGCAACATTTCGGCAGGTCTCAAGAGCAGCCATCCCACGACCAGATTCGGCCGCTCCCCCAGCACCCGCCGCGAGCGCCAGCTGGGCCTCCGCGTCACGGCCGCCGCGCGCATGACCACGCATCCCGGCAGTCACGCGCGCGTACCGCTGTTGGCGTCGCTGCGTCAGGCGGCCCGGAGCTCTTCGAGCGTCGAGTCGGCGACACGCGGCAATGGCCTCAAGACAACGGCCGCATCACGTCTTGCGCCCGCGGTTTCGTTCACCTGGTCACGCCCCGCCGGCAGCGGTTCGCGCCGGCCGCGGCCGCGCAGCGCCGCGCCGTGGCGCAGCTGAAAGAACAGTCACCGCGCAAAGAAGCACGCGGCGGGCGGACCGTTCGCGCAACCTCGTGCGGCGGAATCCTGCTGCGCGACAACGACGGCACCACAGAGATCTGCCTGGGTCGGCGCAAGCGCGTCATGGGCCGCAAGGGCACGACCTGGGCGCTCCCCAAGGGCACGCCGAATAACGGTGAGAGCACAGACGAAACCGCTTTGCGCGAGGTCGCCGAGGAGACGGGCCTTGAAGTGCGCATCGTTGCCCCAGTGGGAGCGATCGATTACTTCTTCACCCAGGATGGCCAGCGCATCCACAAGACCGTGCACTACTTCCTGATGGAGCCGGTCGGCGGCAGCCTTGATGGCCACGACCACGAATTCGACGAGGTGCGCTGGATGTCGATCGACGAGGCGCGCCGGCTGATGAGCTTCCAGACGGAGCGGCAGATCGTCGAAGAAGCGCTGCCCATGGTGGCCCCGTGATTGACGACGCGCCAGACACCGCTGGCGCCACGCCGCCGGCCGCACCGCAGATCCGCCAGACCGCCCTGGTCGAGCGCCACCGTGAGCTGGGTGCGCGGCTGATCGACTTCGCCGGCTGGGAGATGCCGGTGTCGTACTCGGGCATCCTCGAAGAGCACAAGGCGGTGCGCGAGCGGGTCGGCCTGTTCGACCTGTCGCACATGGGCGAGGTCTGGGTCAGCGGCGCCGGCGCGGGCAGCGGCCTCGCGGCATCGGTCGTCAGCGATCCAACGCGACTGGCGGAGGGTCGGGCGCACTACTCGATGATCTGCGCCGCGGATGGCGGCATCATCGACGACCTCATCGTCTACCGCGTCGCCGGTGAGCGCTTCATGGTCGTGCCCAACGCGTCCAATCGCGAACCGGTCGCGGCCGCCCTGCGCGAGCGCTTGCAGGGTCACGACGCAGCGCTCGATGACGCCTCTCTGCGCACGAGCCTGGTTGCCGTCCAGGGACCCCGCGCCGCCGAGCTGCTCCAGCCGCTGACCGATGTCGATCTTGCGTCGCTCAAGTACTACGCCATCGCGGCCGGCCACGCCTACGGCCAGCCCGCGCTGATCGCCCGCACCGGCTACACCGGCGAGGACGGGTTCGAGCTGTTCGTCGACTGGGACCTCGCCGTGCCCATCTGGGACGCGCTGCTCGAGGCCGGCGCGCCGTTTGGCATCATGCCGTGCGGCCTGGGCGCGCGCGACACGCTGCGGCTCGAGGCCGGCATGCCGCTGTACGGCAATGAGCTCGGTCGCGACACGAATCCCTACGAGGCCGGCCTGGGACGCGTAGTCAAGCTCGACAAGCCGAACGACTTTGTTGGCCGCGCGGCACTCGAGCAGGTCGCGGCCAACGGCCCGGCCAAGATGCTCGTCGGTCTACAGATGCGCGGCCGCTCCATCGCCCGCCATGGCTACCCCATGTCAGTTCCCGCAGACGCCGGCGCGACGGGCGTCATCACCAGTGGCGCGCCATCGCCAACGCTGGGCGTCCCTATCGCGATGGGCTACCTGCCGCCGGCGGACACGAGTGTCGGTACCATGGTTGAAGTCACCGTTCGCGCGATGCAAGTCGAAGCCGACGTCGTCCAATTGCCCTTCTACAAGCGGAGCTAGCCAGCGTGCAGGTACCCGACGGACTCCTCTACACCCAGGACCACGAATGGCTGCGCGTAGAGGGCGATGAGGCCGTCGTCGGCATCACCGAGTACGCCGCAACGGAGCTGGGCGACATCGTCTTCGTCGAGATGCCGGCGGTTGGTGCGCGCTTCGAGCCGGCGCAATCGTTCGGCGTGATCGAGTCGGTCAAAACGGCTTCCGATCTTTACGCGCCCGCCGCGGGCGAGATCGTCGCTGTCAACGATGCGCTGCACGACAAGCCTGAGCTCGTCAACAGCGACCCGTACGGCGATGGCTGGATGATCCGGATCAAGCTCGCAACCGGTGCCGGCGGCACCGACGGCCTCATGGACGCGGCGGCGTACAAGGCGCTGATCGAGGCCGCCTGAGCCCGCACCCCAGATACATATGAGCAGCTTCGGCTACGGACCCAACACCGCGAGCGATCGCGCGCGAATGCTCGCCGCGCTTGGCCTCGATTCGATCGACGGCCTCTTCGCTGACATCCCCGATGCTGTCCGCGCCAATGGGCTGGATCTGCCCGACGGACTCGACGAGCTGTCGCTGGCGCGCAAGCTCGAGACGCTCGCGGCACGCAACCAGGTCGGCCTGACGAGCTTCCTTGGCGCCGGCGCGTATCGCCACCACATCCCCGCAACCGTTGACCAGATCCTGTCGCGCGGCGAGTTCTACACCGCGTATACCCCGTACCAGCCCGAGATCAGCCAGGGCACGCTCCAGACGATCTACGAATACCAGTCGTTGATCGCGCAGCTGACCGGGCTCGACGTCGTTTCGGCGTCGCACTACGACGGTGGCGCGGCCACGGCAGAGGCGGCCTTGATGACGGTTCGCCAGACCAAGCGCGAATGCGTCCTTGTGAGCCGCGCGGTCCATCGCCACTTCGTTGACACGACGCGGACCTACTTCGACGGTGGCACCCTGACGCTCGAAGAGCTGCCGACCACCCCGGAAGGCACGACCGACCTGGCCGCCCTCGAGCAGGCACTGGTCGACCCCGACCACCCCGTCGCCGGTGTCCTCATGGGCCAGCCCAACGCGTTCGGCATCCTCGAGCCAATGGCCGACGCCGCCAGGCTGGCGCACGCCGCCGGCGCGCTGTTCGTTGCTGTCGTCGAACCGGTATCGCTGGCTGTGCTTGCCGCGCCCGGCGACTACGGCGCTGACATAGCGGTGGGCGAGGGCCAGCCACTGGGCATAAGCCTCCAGTACGGCGGGCCGTATCTCGGGCTGCTGGCGGCTCGGTCGGACCTGGTTCGCCAGGTGCCCGGTCGGCTGGTCGGGCGGACGACCGATCTCGACGGCCGGCGCGCGTTCGTGATGACGCTGCGCGCGCGCGAACAGGACATCAGGCGCGACAAGGCGGCCAGCAACATCTGCACCAACCAGGCGCTGTGCGCGCTCGCGGCGACGGTTTACCTGGCGACGCTCGGCCCGCACGGTTTGCGCGACGTCGCTGCTGGTGGCGCGGCCGGGGCGTTCGAGCTGGAGCAGGCGCTGGCCGCGGCGGGTGCGCCACGCATTCATAGCGGCATGTACCTCAATGAGTTCGCGGTCCGCGTGCCTGACGCGCGCAAGGTTCACGCCGCGCTGCTCGAAAGAGGGGTCCTTGCCGGCCTGCCGCTGGCCGACTGGTATCCGGACGATCCGGCGCTGGCTGACGCGCTCCTCGTGTGCGCGACCGAGGTCACGACAAGTGACGACATCGTCAAGTTCGCGGGCGCGCTGCGCGAGGTCGTCGCGTGACCGCCACGATCGAGCGCCCAGAAGTGCCGTCAGCGAAAGAACTCGGTCGGCGCCATGTGGTCGGCCCCGGGCTGCAGCCCACCCTTGATGAGCTCTCGCGGCCGGGCCGCGCGACGACCAAGGTGCCTCATCCGCCGGCCGATGCGCTGACGCGCATTCCGTCCGCTCAGCGCCGGGCCGCGCCGCTCGGCCTGCCTGAGCTGAACGAGCCCGAGGTCATCCGCCACTTCGTCAACCTGTCGCAGCTCAATTACAGCGTCGACACCGGCTTCTACCCGCTCGGCTCGTGCACAATGAAGTACAACCCCAAGATCAACGAATGGGCCGCGCGGCTGCCAGGTTTCGCGGGGCTCCACCCGCTGACCCCGGACGCCGCCGCGCAGGGCACGCTCGAGCTGATGTGGGACCTGGAGCAGTGGCTCATGGAGATCAGCGGCATGAAGGCGGTCACGCTCCAGCCGGCCGCCGGCGCGCACGGTGAGCTCACCGGCATCTTGATGATCCGCGCCTATCACCGGGCACGCGGCGATCGCGGTCGGACGGAGGTGATCGTGCCCGACTCGTCGCACGGCACAAATCCGGCCACGGCCTCCATGGCCGGCTTCAGGACCGTCACGGTGAAGTCAACGGCGGAGGGCCAGGTCGACCTCGCCGCGCTCCGCGCCGCCCTGGGTCCGCAAACGGCTGCCGTGATGCTGACCAATCCCTCGACCCTGGGGCTGTTCGAGCAGCAGATCGTGGAGCTGCTCGACGCCGTCCACGGCGCCGGTGCGCTGGCGTACATGGACG
>JARXKQ010000035.1 GCA_030271555.1 Chloroflexota bacterium
GTCACGCGTCAGTCAGGGAAGCCTCGGCCATGAACGAGATCGCAAACCTCTACCAGACGGTTGCTCACTCGGCCCCGTCGATGGGCGGGACGCTCAGCGTCTTCATAACCGCTGAGCCGCTGCGCAGCGTGCAGGCACAGATCGACGCGCGGCGGACGGCGCAGCGCGTCGAGACCTGGGCGGCGCGACTGACGCGCTTCAACGACGCATCCCATCTCTCCCACCTGAACTCGGCCGCCGAGTCGCGCGTCCCGGTCAGGCCCACCCTCGCCGCCGCGCTGCATTGGGCCAAAACGGCCGAACGGCGTTCGGAAGGGGTCGTGGACTCGACCCTGCTCGACGCGCGGCTCGCGGCCGAGTCAGCCACCCCACTCGAGCCGTCGCCCACGCTCAGTGGTTGGGCGTGGCAGCTGCTGGGCAACCCGCGCGACTCAATCGTGGAGCGCGATCCCGGAGTGCGGCTTGACCTCGACGGCACAGCCAAGGGGTGGATCGCCGACCGCGCGGCCGACCTCCTGGCGCGCTGGCCTGGAGTGGTCGTCGACGCTGACGGTGACATTGCCCTGCGCGCCGACCGCGGCATCGAGTGGTTGATTGATGTCGCGGATCCGCGACTCGAGGCAGACGGCGTCGAGCCGCCACCGCTCGCCACGCTCAAGCTGCGCGGCGGCACTTCATGGACCGCGAGCTTCGGCGTCGCGACGTCGGGCACGAGCGTCCATCGCTGGCAGCTCGCCGATGGTCGGCCGACTCACCATCTCATCGATCGGCGCACCCGCTTGCCGGCAGAAACCGATGTCGTTCAGGCGACCGTGGTCGCGCCAAGCGCACGCGATGCGGAGATGATCGCCAAATCGGCGGTCATCCTGGGCTCGCACGAAGCGCTTGGTTTCCTGGCCCGGTCGGCCGCCCTTGCCGCAATCCTGCTCCTCGAAGACGGCAGCGTCGTCATCCTGCCGGGCGTCGAAGCGTGGCTGGCATGAAGTACGAAGGGCTCAGCCCGCGCACGCGGCTGCTCCGCTGGGGTTTGTTCGGCCTCGCACTCACGATGATCCTCTACGCGACGGCGCCCCAGGCAACCGGGCTCGCGGTCGACTGGGTGACGAGCCACCAGGACAGCCTGCCCTGGTACGCGACGCGCTTCCTGGGCTTCCTTGCTTACGGCGCGCTGGCCGTGTCCGTGGCTTATGGGCTATTGCTCTCGACCGGGATCCTGGACCGGATTGCCCATCGGGTGGTGTCGTTCACGCTCCACCAGGACCTGTCGGCCATCGCTATCGGCCTGACCGCGCTGCACGGCGCAGTCCTGGCGCTCGACACCTTCGTGCCCCAGTCGGTGCGCCAGCTGATCATCCCGTTCGCCGGCCCGTACCGACCCGAGTGGGTGGGCATCGGCCAGATCACCTTCTACCTGATGATCGTGGTCTACGCCTCGTTCAGCGTCCGTCGGCGGATCGGCCAGCGCGCCTGGCGACTGCTCCACTACACGACGCTTTTGGCCTTCGTGGGTGCGACTGCCCATGGCCTGATGTCGGGCACTGACTCACCGGCCGCCTGGGCCTTCTGGGCGTACACCCTCGCGTCGGTCGCCGTCGCATTCCTCCTCGTCTACCGCATCACTCTCAGCGTGGCCAACACGGCCCGTCCCGTGGCCCGTCCCGGCGCACGCGCAACAGCACCCGTAGCACAGGAGTTCCAGCCATGACCTACGTAATCGCCGAGCCGTGCGTCGACCACATGGATCAATCCTGCGTCGCGGTATGCCCGGTCGACTGCATCTCGTCGGATGAGGGCATCGACCGCAAGTTCCACATCGACCCCGACGGTTGCATCGAGTGCGGCTCGTGCCTGTCGGTCTGCCCCAACAACGCGATCTATCCGTTGGCCGACCTGCCCGCCAAGTGGGCCGACTACGCCTGGATCGATGCGGCCTGGTTCCGCGACCCGACTGCGGCGCGCGACGTCCTGGCCGAGGTGATGTCAGGAGCTGTGGCATGACCATGCTGCGCTCACTGCCGGCGCGGAACGCCGCGCCGCGGCCACGTCCGGCGCTCGCCAACGCGACGCTGGTCTCGCGCGTCGAAGTCACCGGCACGCTGGGTGTCTTCGCGGTCGTGCTCGATGCGCCGCTGGGTGCCTACAAGCCGGGCCAGTACGTGTCGCTTGGCATGGAGAATGCCGGCGAGCTCGTCCAGCGGCCCTATTCGATCGTGTCGCTCGACCGCACGGGCACGCGGGTCGAGCTGTTCATCCGGCGGCTACCCGACGGCCGGC
Organism: Chloroflexota bacterium; assembly: GCA_030271555.1. Taxonomy (GTDB): domain Bacteria; phylum Chloroflexota; class Limnocylindria; order Limnocylindrales; family CSP1-4; genus JALYGJ01. The sequence continues at coordinate 2,275 of JARXKQ010000035.1, forward strand.
TCTCGAACATCTTGTGGGCGCTGTCGTTGGGCGCGCGCGTGCGTGTTGGGCCGGCGCGCGGGCTGTTCGTGCTTGATCGCGACGACGCGCGGCCACGTCTGTTGATAGGCACCGGGACGGGCTTGGCACCGTTGTTGGCGATGCTCGACGATGCCTGTGCGCGCGCCGACACGACGCCCAACGTGCTGATCCATGGTGTCTCATGGTTCGCTGAGCTGGCGTATGCGTCGCGGATCCGTGATTGGCAGGCAGGCAGTGTGCCGATCGACTATCGACCAACCGTTTCGCGCCCAGACGAGCGGCGCAACTCTGGCTGGGACGGCCCGGTCGGCCGCGCCGAAGCCCAGGTTGAGCGCCTGCTCCTGGACCACCCCGCGCTGGTGGACGCGCCGGCTTATCTGTGCGGCAACCCGGACATGATCGACGCGTGCCGTCGCGCCCTGCTGGCTGCCGGCGTGGCGCCTACCGATATCCACGCCGAGCAGTTCCACGCCCCGGTCGGCCAGACTCCTCAACCTTCGCCACGCATGGCGTGACTGCCGTGTCAGCCATATCGTCACGGGACCGCTTAAGTCCGTCCGCGTGGTCGCTGCCACAGGTGCCAGGGCAACTTGTCGTGCTTGGCCGTGCATGCACGGCGGGCTGACTCGACCTGAATAGGAGGTCGCAGCCGAGTTAGCCGCACCTGTGACGGTATGGCCGACATCCGGGTGCCAGTGGCGGCCTGCAGGGTCGTGACGAACAAGGTGGCACGCCAAAGTCTTAGCCTTGGCACAGATGGTCATTGCGGAAAAGGATTCGGCTATCGGGGAACCCAAGCTCACCTTGACACCCGAACAGGGCACGGCGGTCCGGTGGGGCGACGGGCCGTTGATGGTGCTGGCCGGCGCGGGCACGGGCAAGACGACGGTCGTCGTGGAGCGCGTCAAGCACCTGCTGGCCAGCCACCCGGACATGGCGCCGGAGAACATCCTTGTCCTGACCTACAACGTCCGTGCCGCGGCAGAGCTGATCGAGCGACTCGAACAGCTCCTGGGGCTGGAAGCGGCCAGCCGGCTGTGGGTCCACAACTTCCATTCGTTCGGCAACCGCATCCTGTCGGACCATCGGGCGGATCTCGGGCTCGCTGATAGCAGCGATGTGCTCGACGGGGTGGGCCAGCGCCTGCTACTGCGCGAGCTGCGGCCGCAGTTCGCCCACTTCCTGTATCACCCCATGGCGCGTGATCTGAATGGCGCGGCGCGCTTTGCTGATGTCATCAGCCGCGCCAAGGACGAGCTGGTCACGCCGGATGAATACATGGCCTATGCCCAGCGCAAGCGCACCGAGTTTGATGCCGCGCACGGCGCGGGTGAGTTCGACAAGGCAATCGCCGACCTGCGCGCTCGCGAGTCGCGCGGCACGCTGTGGCAGATCAACAGCATCCGCCGCGACCTGCTCAAGGAGGGCCGCGAAAAGGCGCTGAAGTCGGCCTACCGGGAAGCGCGGCGCGAGGCCTCGGGTACCGGCGATCTCATGTGGCCAAGTGAGATGTCGCCCGATCAGCTCAATCTCGCCAAAGGCCTTCAGCCCACTTTCATTCGCGACGCTGAGGCGCTCGAGGTGCTTCGTGTCGCGGAGGAGGCAGAGGCTTACGCGACCTATCAGGCAACGCTTCGTGAGCGCGGCCTGCTCGATTTTGGCGAGCAGCAATCGCTGGCGATCCAGCTCCTGACTGAGCGGCCCAACATCCTGCGCCGTTACCAGGACCAGTTCCGCCACGTCCTCGTGGACGAGTTCCAGGACGCCAACATGGCCCAGATCCTGCTGCTCGAATTGGTCGGCCGCGGGCCCAACAAGCCCGACAACGTGGTCGTTGTGGGCGACGACGACCAGTCCATCTACCGCTTCCGCGGCGCCTCGTACGCGGCATTCAGCCGTTTCGAGGAGCGCTTCGAGCTCGCGCCAACGTGGGATCCGGATCGCCCCGCCCAGAAGGTGGTTAGTCAGCCGCTGCTGGAGAACCGCCGCTCAACCGGGCACATCCTGTCGGCCGCGAGTCGGCTTATCGCGCGCAACCAGAAACGCCTCAAGAGCGGCCCGCTGACGCCCATCAAGGAACCGGGCGAGCCCGTTCGCGTGGTCCATGCGACCGACGAGGCGGACGAGGCCGACTTGGTCGTCGGTTGGATCAAGGACACCTTTGCCAGCCTGCCCAGCCCACGTCGCTGGAGCGACATCGCCGTGCTCTATCGGCGCCATCGCCACCGCGAGCTGATCGTCGAGCGGCTGCGCAAACAGGACATTCCATACGTCGTCGTGGGTGGCGCAGGGTTGTTCAACGTGCCCGACGTGCGCGACGTCGTGGCCGCGCTGCGCGTCGCCGCCAATCCGGATGACAACGCTTCCTTCGTCCGGCTGCTGTCCGCCGGGCCGTGGCGGCTGGACGCCGCGGAAATCCTGCGGGTCGCCAACGCCGCCGCGTGGGACGGCCGCGCCGTTTACCAGGCGGCCACAGACATCCTGCGCGAAGGCGAGGTCAACGTCAGCGAGCCGCCCGCGGCGGCGCTTGACAAGGACGCGCCACTGCGCGCGGCGGTGGGCCAGACGCTCTGGGCCGACGCCGATTTCGATGAACGTGAGCCGGAGACCGTTCGCCAGCGCCGTGGCCGTGAGCAGCGCGCCGTGTGGCGGCGCGAGCAGCTCGACGCTCGGCTGCGGGTAAAGCTCGAACGGCTGCTCAGCCTGCTCGATGTCCTCGTGCCGCGTGGCCAGCGTGACGGTCCGTTCGCCGTGCTTGAGGACTTCATGATCCGCACCAACCTGCTGCACGACCTGATCGCGGTCGAGACGCCGGACGCACAGCGGACCGTGCTCGCGCTCGCTCGCGTCATGCGGTTCGTGGCCGACTGGCAGGCGGCGCGTCCGCGCGACAGCCTGGGCCAGTTCGTCGCATATCTCGATCTATACGAGCAGGTCGGGGGCGATATCGAATCCGACCAGGTCGGCCGGGTTGAGGTCGAAGGCGTGCAGCTCATGACGATCTACCAGGCGAAGGGCCTCGAATACGAGGCGGTCGCCGTGCCGCGGCTCGTCGAGCAACAGTTCCCGGACACGCGCGACGAGCAGCGCCTGTTGCCCATCGAGCTGCTCAAGCAGAAGCCGCCTGAGGACTACGCGATCGACGAAGAGCGGCGCCTGCTGTTCGTCGCCATGACCCGCGCCCGGAGCCGGCTGCTGCTCAGCGCCCTTCAGCCGTCCGGCTCCAAGATCCAGCCCAGCCGTTTCGTGGCAGAGATCGAGCGCGGCGGCCCAAGCCTGGCGCCGGTTTCTTCTGATGACTATGAGCGCCCGGCCACGCCAAATGACATCGTCATCGAGCAGCGCGCCGCCACGGCCACGTCAGACGTCGATGACCTGGGGCGCGGCGCGCTCGAGACGACGCCCGAGACGACTGTCCAACTGCTCAAGCTCATGCCCGTCCCGCTCGCCCACGAGCGGCGGTTCGCGCTGCGCCGCCGCGCGATCGAGATCGTCGGCATGCTCGAGGGTCTAGCGCCGGAGGACGTTGAGGGCCGCCGCAGCCTTACCCACGAGCTCGTTGAGGTCGCTCAAGACGCGGCCAGCGCGGCCAGTGAGGCACGCCGCAACGGACTCGACCCAATCACGCTCAACGTCCTGTCGCGCCACGCCCCTGCAGGCAGGACGCTGCTCGAGCTCACGGCGCTGCCGCAGACCTTCTCGCACAGCCAGCTGCGCATGTACGACGAGTGCCCGCTGCAGTACGCGTTCAACAAGGTCTACCGCATCCCGGTGGCGACGACGCCCGGCTACTTCGAGTTCGGTCACGTGATCCACAGCGCTTTTGAGGTCTATGCCCGGAAGCGGCGCGACGCGATCGCCGCCGGTGACACGCCACCCGGCTACGACGAGCTGAAGCAGGCTTTCGACGCCGCGTGGGAGCCGCGCAACTACGCCGATGTCCAGGCGGCGGAGCACTACGCCAAGCGGGCCGAACCGGCGTTGCGCCGCTTCTACGAACGCGAGGTCAAGACGATTGCCCAGGCGGTCGCCTTCGAGCAGGGGTTCACGCTCGAGCTGCCGGCGGGCGACGGCGAGCCGCCGGTGCTGCTGTACGGCATCATCGACCGGATCGATCGCCACGGCGATGGATCGATCGAGATCACCGACTACAAGACGGGCAAGTCCAAGAAGCAGACCGAGGTCGACGAGGACACCCAGCTTTCGGCGTACGCGCTCGCGACCGCCATGGGCGCCGTGCTGGACCCACTGACCAAGGAGCCGCTCCGGGCCGCGAGTAAGCTGACGCTGTACTTCACTGAGAACGATCTGAGCCTGTCGACGACGCGCACGCCCGAGCAGCTCGACGCCTTCCGAATCTCGCTCATTGAGAAGGCGCGCCGCATTCGCAGCGGCGATTTCACCGCGACGCCCGACATGTGGCGCTGCGGGCGGTGCGACTACCGCCTGATCTGCCCCAGTCGCTTCGGGTCGGAGGCCGCCGTCGGCTGAGGCCGCTAGAAGCCCGGGCAGGCCTCGTCGTCGGGCAGCAGCGGATGCAGGTAGAGCTGGTAGAGCACGTCGCCCGAGCGATACGCCGTCAGCTCGTTGGCCGCCTCGAACAGCGCCCGCACATTGGCGAGGTCGTCACCAGTGAGCTCGAAACAGCGGTAGGCCAGCGACGCGAACGGGGACAGCGGGTAGGAGTCGAGCCGCGCGAGCGGCCAGTCAACGATGGTGGCCACACTGGGGTCGGGCAGGTTTGCGGGATCTACGGGGAACGAGATCACGCGCAGGCGATCCCAGGCGTACGGCGCGTCGTCGCCCACCACATCGTCTGGCAGCCAGGCGCGCACGTTGGTCAGGATCTGTTCGAAGCGCTGGACGGCGGCGATCGCGGGGGCGACCACCGGCTCACCAAACCCCGGCGAGAGTGACGTGGTGTGCGTCGTCCCGCCCGGGTAGATGATCGTGAAGTTCGTCACGCCCGCATCGGGGATGGGCTGGCCAAGCAATCGGTCCGGCCCGGCCAAACCTGCCTCGCGCGCCCATTCGAGAACCTGCTCAATGCCATGCTGGGTCAGCTGCGTCATCACGAGACCGGGCAGGGCGGGCCCGGGGTAAAGCTCGAGCTGCGGGCCCTGGGTTATCAGCCGGCCGTCGCCATAGAGGACGACGTCGGGGTAGTCGCGCAGGGTCATCATCGGCGGCAGGAAGCCACCGACATTCTCGATACGCACGATGGCGACGTTCGCGTTCGCTTGGGCACTAGGCGCGGGCGATGACGACGGGGAGGGTGGGTTGGCCGATGAGCCGGGCGTCGGGCTGGCAACGGTTGTGCCCGCGCAGGCCAAGGTCAGAATTGCGACAGCCGCCAACATCAACGGGCGCGCGTGGTGGTGCATGGCAGTCAGACGGTAACGCGTCGCTCCGGTTCCGATCCGCGTAGTGCGATGATCAGCGTCAGATGCAGGTCATGACCGTCACGGGGCCCATTGCTGCCGAGGGCATGGGTGTCACCGATGCCCACGACCACCTGTTTCTGCGCTCACCGGTGCTCGCCGGCGAGGAGATCGACGATCCAGGCGCTGTGGCTGCGGAGGTGCGCGACGCCGCGCGCTCCGGCATTGCCATGATCGTCGAGCTGACGCCCATCGGCCTGGGCCGGCGGCCCGATCTGCTGCGCGCGATCTCGAACGAGACCGGCGTCAAAATCATCGGCGCGACCGGCTACCACCGCGATGCCCATTACCCGTCGGGCCACTGGGTGCTGACCGCTTCCGAGGAGATCCTTCTTGAGCGGATGACGACCGACCTGGCGCAGGGCATGCACCCGACCGACTGGACAAACCCCTCCGCCCCGCTCGACTCAGCCCGAGCCGGAGTGATCAAAGCCGGCGCTTCCCTGGACGCGATCACCCTCAACGAGCGGCGCCGGCTCTTCTGTTCGGCGGCCGCAGCGAAGCAGGCTGGCGTCGCCGTTGTCGTCCATACGGAGGCGGCGACATGTGGGAATGAGATCACCGACCTGCTTATGGGCGAAGGACTGCCGGTGGAGCAGATCATCCTGGCGCACATGGACCGCAACCCCGATCCGGCGCGCCATATCGAGTTGCTCGAGCGTGGCGTGATGCTGGTCTACGACACGATAGGGCGGACGAAATACCACCCCGACAGCGTCCGCATCGACCTGATTGAGGCGGTTTGCGCGGCCGGTCACGCCGACCAGATTCTGCTTGGCCTCGACATCGGCCGCGCC
>JARXKQ010000036.1 GCA_030271555.1 Chloroflexota bacterium
TGCCCGAGCGACTGCGCACCTGGTTCGAGGGGGAGGACGGCGTCTGGCGGCTGGTCTCATCGGCCGTGAGCGCGCTCGTCGTGCTGTTGCTGATGCTCCTTCCCTTCTCGATTGACATCGTGAAGTTCTTCAATCAGATGACGGGCACGGCCAACGGCTACCCCTGGCTGAGCGTCAACGCCTATAACGGCTGGGCGCTGCTTGGTTCGGGTGTCTCGATGCCGCTCGCGTTTGGGGGCGGCTGGTCATCTGATGTGGTGGCCTTGATCGGCCCGCTGCCAGGCGTGGTCATCGGCGGCATCCTGCTCGCGGTCGGCTTCGCATTCGGCATCCTGCGTCTTGCCTGGCAGGACGATCGCCGCAGTATCGTCGCGGTGGCGATCTTCATGGCCCTCGCGTTCTTCATGCTGCCGACGCGCGTCCACGAGCGCTACATGTTCCCGATCTTCGGCCTGCTGCCGCTGCTGGCCGTCGTCGACCGGCGCTGGATGATCGCCACGATCGCGCTGTCGATTGCCGCGTTCATCAACCTCCACGGCATCCTCACGATCGAGCTGTACGCCACGCCCAACCTGGAGCATCTGCCGTTCGGCGCGCTGTTCCGGGAGCCGATCGGCGTCCTCACGGCGATCTTCCTGAATGTCTTTGGCTTCGTTCTAATCGCGTATCAGCTGCGCCCCGGCGCCGCGGCCCGCAGAGTGGCGCTTCCCGAGGGAGCCGGGGCAGCGCCTGGACCAGCTGTGTGGAGCACCCAGCCCACGACGTTCGGTGATGGGGTGACCGCCGCCGCGGCCGCCGCGACTCCCGTGGCGGCAACCCAGACCGCTCAGTTCGCGTCAGATCCAGCCATGCAGCCGGACGCGCAGGGCTACATCGAGCCCGACGAAACCTTGGTCGAGTCAGAGTCCGACGCGGAGCGCGAACCGTCGGCCCTCCGGGCTTGGCTGGGCGCCCTGGTCGACCGCCCGTCGGTGCGGCGCGACCGCAGCGCGCTGCTCGTCAGCGAGCCCGGTGGCCGGCTCAACCGCCGCGACCTGGCGTTGGTCCTGCTCGTGTTCATCGTCTCGCTGTTCCTGCGGACCTACCGACTCGAGGTGCCCTACGGGCCGCACTTCGACGAGGTTTACCACGCACGCACGGCGATCGAGTTCCTGCAGGACTGGCGCTACGACATGCCCCACTCGATCTACGAGTTCACCCACCCCCACCTCGCCAAGTACGCCATGGCCGTCGGCATCATGACCATGGGCAACAACCGCGTCATGGACACGCGCGATCTTGGCACGGCCGTCACCGATGCCGCCACCGAGACGCGTTGGAGTCCGGACGATCAGCCCGGTACGCGCTATGGCGATCGGCTATACGTGGCCACCGGGTCCGACCTGCGCGTCTACGACCTCGCAAGCCGCGCCGAGATTGCCCGGATCAGCAACGCGGTCAGCTCGCTCGCTGTGGATGAGACCGGCCACGTGCTGTACGCGGCCCAGCCAGGCGGCGCCGTCTTCACGGTCTCGACGACGGCCTTTGACGCGATGCGCTTCAACGCGGCATCTGCGGCGCCGTCCCTGGAACCGTTCAGCCAGACGTCCGATCTCGTAGGACCCATCACCCGCCTGGCGGTGACCGGCGGTCAGCTGATCGCCATCTCGCAGGGCGGCTCGCTCGTCAGCTTTGATCTCGACGGGGCCGAAAGCGGCCACACAATGATCACCAGCGCCAACTCCGTCGTGGCTGTCACCCCGCGCGCCGAGATCCTCGCCGATCCAACCCAGATCACTGACTTTGCGGCGTATTCACAGACGCTCGCCGGGCTCATCTCGGACGACGCATCGCGCATCCAGGGCGTCCTGGGTGCCGCCAACGGCCAGCGGGTCGTAGTCGCGGGCGACACCGGCGCGGTGACCGACGATGTTCAGGCCGCAATCGGCGATGGCCGGCTGCCCGGCACGACCATTGAGACGCGGCCCATGGTGGCGATCAGCACCGGCTCCGGTATCGCGCTGCTTGACGCTGCCACGCTGACCCAGACCAAGTTCTACGACACCGACGAAGCGGTGGGCGGCATGGCTCTGGTGACCGGCGGCCCGGACGTGCCAACGATCTATGCCGCGAGCGGCTCGCAGCTGGTCACGCTGCGCTTGCCGACCGATGGCCCGGCCGCGCTGGGAACGCCGGTCACGATGCCCAATGCCGTGAAGAACGTCATGTGGAACCAGGCGACAACGATGATCCACGTGCTGGGCACGACCCAGGATGGCACGTCGCCCACCGTCTACGTGGTCGAGCCGCGCTCCAACGCCGTCTTCGCCGACGCGCCTCTGTCGTTCGAGCCCCAAGCGATCGCGATGGATGTCCAGCCCGATAACCCCGCCGAGGACCGCGACGACCTGCTCGCTGTCAGCAGCACGGGCCAGCTGGCGACGGTCGACGTCGGCAACAACCAATTTGCCTACCGCTTCCCGGGCGTGCTCATCGCGGCGTTGATGGCGGCGTGCATCTACCTGCTGGCGCGCTTCCTTTTCGCCCGCCGCGCCGTGGCCCTGGTCGTCGCGCTGCTCGTCCTGGCCGATGGCATGTTCTTCGCCAATGCGCGCATCGCGATGAACGACACGTACGTCGCGTTCTTCATCGTCGCGGCGATGACCGTGTTCGTGCCCTTATGGCTGGGCAGATGGCGGAGCCGCCCCCAGATCGTCATCGGCTTCATCGCGGTCGGGCTGCTGCTGGGTCTGGCCTTTGCCAGCAAGTGGGTCGGCCTGTATGGCATTGGCGGAGTCGGCCTACTGATTCTCTTGCGCTCAGCTCTGGGACGGGTGATCGCGCTCGTGGCGATGATCGGCCTGTCCGCCCTGCTGGGCTACATCGCCATCACCCCGGCCGCGTCGGTGGCGAACCCGTCACTGAACTACCTGTTCCTGGTCGTCATGGTGGGTCTGACGGTGCTGCTCGCCATCGCCATGGCCGTGCGGCCCATGCGCTTCTCGATCGACGAGCTGCGACTTGGGGCGGCCGCGGCGTTGATCCCCGGACCGCTGATCCTGCTGTACGGCCTGTTCAAGCTGTCGCAGGGCGGCCCGCCGCCGCTGCTGGGCGCCTTCTTCACACCGTCGCGCATCGTCATGCTAGGCGCCGGCATGACGGCTGTGGGCATAGCGGTCGTGGCCGGTCTGTGGTTCGCCGGCCGGCGCGGCATCGGCCCGCTGGCGCGCCGCACAGGCGAGGAGGATGCGAGTCCCGCTGATCCACCCGCGCCGCGGGGATGGCTGCGGCCTGGCTCAGGCTTCCTGGGCATGCCGTGGTTACTCGCCCTGGGCGCGCTCGCCGCCATCCCGGTCGCGGTGTACCTGGTCAGCTACATCCCATGGATCAACCTAGGGAACCACTGGGGCTTGCCGTTCTTCCCGGCAGGGACAGAGGGACAGGGCTTCCTCGACCTCCAGAAGGCGATGTACGACTACCACAACAACCTGCGCGCCACGCACCCTGCGTCCTCGCCATGGTGGGCCTGGCTGCTCGATCTGAAGCCGGTCTGGTTTGAGCAGAACAACTACGCCAACGGCACGACCGCGGTCATCTACGACACCGGCAACCTGGTCACCTTCTGGCTGGCGATTCCAGCGCTGGCCTGGACTTGCTGGCAGGCCTGGAAGCGGCGCAGCCTGCCGCTCACGTTCCTGGCGATCATGGTGGCGAGCCTGTGGCTGCCCTGGGCGCGCATCGATCGCGCGACCTTCCAGTACCACATCTTCACCACCCTGCCGTTCACATTCCTGGCGCTGGCCTACTTCCTGGCCGAGCTGTGGCACGGGCCGTCGCGCGGCACGTGGCTGGTCGCGCGCATAGGTGCGGCCGCCGCGGTGATCGGCGCGCCGCTGCTCTGGCTGCTGCGTCAACCGCTGTGCGGCCTCGCCAACACCCAGGCGGTCAATCCCAACACCGAGGTCTGCGGCGCGCTGTCGCGCACCCTCACCCTGACCGACATCCAGGTCGTGGGCATCCTGCTAGCCATCGTGGGCCTGGCGGCCGCCGGCGTCCTGGTCTACGCGGGCATGAGCCGTGATCAGGTCGAGCCGTCTTCAGCCACGCGGGCCCTGATGCTGCCCGCGAGCTTCTCAGTGGCATTGTTCGGCGTGGCCATCGCGGTCGTCGGGGCGGGACTGCACGGCAACACGGTCTTCAGCGCCGATGTTCGCGCGGAGGAGCCGGCCTTCGTGGCGCTGCTGCTCCTGGCCGTGCCCGCGTACTTCGTGCTGCGGGCGCGCGACCCGCGCAAATTCGTGGTCGGCGCACTGTCAGCCGCGGTCATCTGGTTTGTGGCGTTCTATCCCAATATCGCCAGCCTGCCGGTGCCGACGCCGCTGTCGCAGATCCACCTGGGCCTGCTGCCCACCTGGAACTGGGGCTTCCAGTTCGGCGTGAACCTCGACCCGGCCAACACATCGCCCATCTCATGGCCCAGCGTCGCGCTCCTGGCCGTGACGGTGAGCGGTTTGTGCGTCGCGGCGGTCTATGCCGCGCGATCATGGAACAGCGCGCGCTATTCCAGCAGCGACGAGGTCAGCGGGCTGCCCGAAGCTGGCTGATCGAGATCGGCTCGCCGATGATCGATGGGCTGACGTGCTCCGGCAGCTGGCCGTGCGACGCAACGCGCCGCGCCACGAACAGGTAGTAATCCTCGACCTTGGCCGTGATGTTCTCCCACGAGAACTGCGGCGCGCGTTCGCGGCCGGCAGCGCCCATCCGGGCGCGTAGATCGGCGTCGCCCAGGACGCGCGCCAGGGCCTCCGTGAGGGCTTTCACGTCGCGTGGCGGGACAAGCAGCGCCTGCTGGTCGCGCCGCACAACGCCCTTGTAGCCGTGAATGTCGCTGCACACGATGGGCGTGCCTGTGGCCATTGCCTCGAGTAGCACGATGCCGAACGATTCGCCGCCGGTCGCCGGTGAGACGAAAATATCAGCGGTTGCGAAGTAGCGCGCTTTGTCCTCGTCGCTCACTCGACCCAGCAGCTCCACGCCGTTCAGCCGTCGCGTGGCGATGTAACGCCTCATCTCGCGCTCCTGCGGCCCAGTGCCGATGAAGAGCAACCGGCAATTGAAGCCGCGCTTGCGCAGGACTCGATACGCCTTGAGCAGGTACATCGCGCCCTTGCGGCTTTCGAAGCGGCCGACGAACAGGATGTTGAGAGTGCCGTCGCGGTAGCGCGCCACGGGCTGCGCGCTGGCGAGGCGCTGAATGTCGACGCCATTGGGAATGACCTTGTAGTCGCCCGGAAAGTAGCGATCGACGAAGTGCCGCGCCGCTGCGCTAACCGCGATGCGGCCATCGAGTCGCTTGGCGAACCGGCCGAGCATCCGCTTTCCGAACTCGTATGCCGGGCTCCAACCCGCATAGGCGTGGAACGTAGCGACATTGATGCTCTGGCTCTCACGCAGGACCACCAGCGACAGGAAAGGCACGAACGGCTCGTGGAAGTGGAGCACGTCGAAGCGCTCGCGCTCGAGCATCTCGCGCACCTGTTTGGCATAGCGCGGCGCAACCGTCATCGTGCCGACCGAGCCGTTCGCCGGCACGGAGAAGCCATAGCCCAGGCGGATGACGTCGCCCTCGCTCTGGCGCTGCGGGCCGTGGACGCTGCTGATGATGCGCACGTCGTGGCCGCGCGCGATCAGGTTCTCGTACAGGAACTTGACGTGGGCATTCACGCCGCCCGGTAGCGGGTAGATGTACGGCGTGACCAGGCCGATCTTCATCGGTCGCGCGCCGCCGCCCGCGGATAACCCAGGTCGCGCCCCAGGCCCGAACGCAGGACGCGGTGACGCGCCGTCGCACCAACCGCGCGGGCGTTCTTCTGCTGCTGACGCACGAACATGTCGAGCTGGCCCTTCCACGTGTAGGGCGCGCCGGTCCACTCGACCGTGCCGGCGAGGATCGCCGCGCGAACGTCGTCCGGCGTCGTTCCGGGGAACGTTGTCACCGCTTGCCCAACGTCAGCGGCCCGGTGGGCATCACTGCCTGCCAGCGCCGTCAAACCCACCCCTCGCGCGAATTCGGGCGCGCCGCGCGACCAGCGCATGCGCGCTGTTGACGCGTTGAAGGCCTCGATCCCATCGGGGTGGAAGATCGCATCTGCCTCGTCGAGCAGCGCGCGCACCGCGCGGCCGCTGACACACAGCGGATAAGGCACCAGCGGATGGGGAATGATGGCCAGGCCGCCCTGCTCATGGATGCGCGCCACGGTCGAGCGGAGCGAGCCCCACGGCGCAATGCGCTGGGTCATGAATAGGCCGATCACGTGGCCGCCGCGCGAAGTGACCTCCTCGCCGACGATTACGCTCACCGTGGAGCCGCGCGCTTCGGTTATCCCTTGCGCCGCCAGCGCAGCGTCCATCCGTTCATGGTCGGTGATGGCGATCACGTCGAGCGCGGCACTCTGGGCGGCGTCGATGATGTCCGTGACCGACGAGATGCCGTCCGAAGCCAGGCTGTGGATGTGCAGGTCGGCCCTGCCCCGGGACGCCAACGGTTGGTCGGTGGTCATCGCAGGCTCACCGGATGTCCGGCCAGATCGGGAAGAAGATCGTCCACCACTGCTCCGGCGCGTCAGCGATGGCCCGCTCGAAGGCGCGCGCCTCGGCGTCGAGAAACGTGGCCAGTCGATCGCGCCGGTTGTCACTGCTGGTTCGCGGCACGATCTGTTCCATGCGCGAGCGGTAATCGGCCCAGCCAACGCGGCGGGTGACGATGAGCCACGCCGGCGTGCCGGTCTCGTCGGCGAGCACAGCCGGTCCGGCGGGCAGTCGTGCAGGTGCTCCAAAAAGCTCGACTGCGCTGCCAACACCCCCGACCGGCCGGTCGGCCACCAGCGCGACCATCTCTTTACGTTCAAGCGCCGCGCGCAGCTCAGCCGCGGCGCCGGCCGTTGGGATGACATTCATCCCGGTTCCGGCGCGGGCGCGCTCGAAGTACGCCTGCAGCCCGGCGTCGCCGATCGTTTCCATGGGCGCGGTGATCCGCGCGCCCAGCGTCTTTGTTGCCCATAGCCCTGGGATCTCAATCGCCCCGAAGTGGAGCCCGACGATGATGAGCGGCCCTGACTTATCGGTTGGGAAGGCCTGCGCGGCGACGGCCCAGTCGTCGGCCTGGACGTGCTCGAGCTTGGACTTGCTGCCGTACACCGGCAGGATGGCGCTCTCGAGGTAGCCGCGGACGTAGTGGCCAAAGGCGGCGCGCACAAGGCGATCCATGGCCTTTGGGTCGCGCGCCGCGGCGGCAGTCTGCGGGTTGGCCATGTCGTGCGCGACGAGCCAGGTCACGACGCGCTCCAGGTTGGCGCGCACCAGGCGCCGCCGCTTGGACTGGACGCGGTAGAGGGCGCCGCCCAGCAGGTACGCGACGCGCTGCGACAGACCCGTGGGCACGTGTTTGAGCAGCGTCGTGGCGACGATCAGCGCCCGCGTTCGCAGTCCGACGCGCGGTGCGGATTCGCGCTGCGTTGTCTGGGCGTCCGTTGCGGCGCTCATTGGCCTGATTCCATCTGCGCCGCTCGGTCGGCCAACAGCTGCTTCTCCGCCTGCGTGTCGGGCCAGATGGGCTTGAAGCTGTACCACTGCTCCGGCGCGGTCGCGATCATGTCCTCGATTGCCGTGGCGACCAGTGCCGTGACTCGGCGAGTCTCGGCCGGACCGTCGTTGGCGACCTCGATCGGCTCGTAGTGGCGTGCCTCGTAGTGGCCGTTGGGCAGGCGCCGGCAGACGACTGGCACGATGGGTGCGTTGGTGCGCGCGGCGAGCATCACCGGGCCGGCGGGCAGCGTCGTCCACTCGCCGAACATCTGGACGGGCACGTCCTCTGGCCTGTAGCCCCAGTCGACCACGAGGCCCACGATGCCGCCGTCGCGGAGTGCCTTGAAGGTGCGCCTCAGGTTCTTCCATGGGATGACCTGAATGCCCCAACGACGGCGCTGCTCGTTGATTGCCTCGAACAACTCGGGGTAGGCCGAGTCATCGGCCACGCCGTAGCACGGCAGCCCGCGGTAAGCCATGGACCCCGCCATCATGTCGATACTGCCGATGTGGGCCGAGACCACGATCATGCCGCGGCCTGCCGCGCGGTATTTGTCGAAGAGTGCAAAGAAGGACTCGTCGCCCTGCTCGTCGGCGCCGTGGACCAGCCGCGCCGGCTCTGACGCAGGGAGCCGCGGCAGGCGCATGAGCTCGATGATGAATTGCGCGTAGGTGGCGTAGATGCGCCGCGCGAGGTGGCTGACGCGATGGTCGCCCGCCGGCAACTGGAGGACGTGCGACGCGTTAGCCAGGATGATGCGCCGCTTCGTCGGCCACGCGAAATACGAGCCCACGAGCAGTGCCTTGCCCACGGGCAGGCTGACGCGCGACGGGATGCGGCCGATGGCGGCCGCGGCCGCTCGATAGCCGCGTACCGCCGAGCGCTCACGCGCT